>NZ_JBHTVC010000011.1:0-96715 GCF_042793275.1 Isoptericola sp. NPDC056578 | reverse complement strand
CCGTCGGGCGGTGCCTGAGATCAGCCTGGGATCAGGCGCTGGTGACCTCGATGCGCTGCGGCGTCGTGCCGGCGAAGACGCCGGCGACGGTGACCGTCAGGACGCCCGCGTCGTAGGACGCGGTCACGGCGTCGCCGTCCACGGCCTTCGGCAGGGTGACGACGCGGCGGAAGGCGCCGAAGCGGACCTCCGAGATGCGTCGGCCCTCGGACTCCTCCGAGCGCTGGTCCTTGCGCTCGCCGCGCACGACGAGCTTGCGTCCCTCGACCTCGACGGTGACGTCGTCGGCCGGGTTCACGCCCGGCAGGTCGAGGCGGGCGACGAGGTCCTCGCCGTCGCGGTACACGTCGGCGGCGGGCACGGGGCCTTCCGTCCGGGACAGGTCGGCGAGGCGCGGGGTCCACAGGTCGCGGAGCCAGGCGTCGGCGAACGGGGTGCGGGTCAGGGTGGTGGTCATGCTGTCCTCCTCCAGGTGAGTTGCTGCTGACCGGTTCAACTTGAGCCACCCCGACTCAATTTCCAGGTTCGCCGACGGCGGACGCGTCACGCCGCCTGCCCCGCACGAGCATGATGACCAGGCCCAGGACGAGCCATCCGGCCGCGACCTCCAGGGCGAGGTGGCTCGCCAGGACGAGCACGGTGACGACGATCGCCAGGCCGACGGCGGGGACGACCGTGTGGAGGGCGCGACGGTCGGTGCGCCCGCCGACGACGTAGTAGCCGACCACGGCGACGTGCAGGAAGACGAACGCGGTCAGGGCGCCGACCGTGACCATCGAGGACAGCAGGTCGAGGCCGTCGGGCCGGACCGCCGCCGCCACGGCGATGAGGAGCGTCGCGACCGCCGAGACGAGGGTCGCCAGGCGGGGCACGCCGGTCCGGCGGCTCACGGACCCGAGCCGTGCCGGCAGCTGTCCGTCGCGCGCCATCCCGTACATGAGGCGGCTCACCGCGGCCTGTGCGACGAGCGCGGAGAGCACGGGGCCGATGGCGCGCGCCGTCGTGACGGTGGTGCCGAGCCACGCCCCCATCTCCTCGCTGATCGTCGTGTAGAAGATCGTGCCCTGCTGCTCGGGGTTCGCGGCCAGCTCCTGAGGAGTCGCCGTCGTCAGGAGCGCGCCCAGGTAGGTCTGGAGCACGAAGAGGGCCCCGGCGAGGACGAGGCAGAAGATCAGGGCCCGCCCGATCTGCCGCGGGGAGCCGGTGCTCTCCTCGGCGAACGTGGCGATCGCGTCGAAACCCAGGAAGGCGAGCGCCGCCACCGAGACCGCCCCGAGCGTGCCGGCGAGCGTGAACCCGTCCAGCCCCGTCAGGGGAGACAGCCACGGCCTGGCCGGGCCCTCGTGCACCAGCACGACGACCGCGCCGACGCAGAAGGCGGCGAGCACCACGATCTCGACGACCAGGGCGACGAACCCCACCGTGGCGGCGAGCCGGACCCCGCCGAGGTTCAGGCCCGTGATGAGGAGCACGGCGACGCCGGTGAACGCCCAGACGGGCACCGCGGGGAACAGGGCGTGGCTGGCGATCCCGCAGAAGAGCGCGGCCAGGCTCGGGATGAACAGGTAGTCCAGGCCGATCATCCACCCGGCCATGAAGCCCGGTCGCCGCCCCAGCCCCGCGGTCGCGTAGGCCGAGACCGACCCCGCCTTCGGGACCGCGACGGACATGCGGGCGTACGACCAGGCGGTGAACGCCATCGCCACGGTCGCGACCACGAACACGAGGGCGACCGCGCCGTTGCTGCGCGCGTCCAGCACGCCGAACGTGCCCATGGGCGCGGTCG
Organism: Isoptericola sp. NPDC056578; assembly: GCF_042793275.1. Taxonomy (NCBI): domain Bacteria; kingdom Bacillati; phylum Actinomycetota; class Actinomycetes; order Micrococcales; family Promicromonosporaceae; genus Isoptericola; species Isoptericola sp. NPDC056578. The sequence goes on along the minus strand of NZ_JBHTVC010000011.1, from coordinate 94,929 downwards.
GCCCGATGAACAGCAGGCCGTAGACGACGAGGTGCCGCAGGGACAGGCTCCGGTGGAGCTGTCCCTCGGGCGCGGCAGCGCTGGGAACGTCCTTCGTGGGGCGGGGGTCGGACGACGCGGGACTCAGCTCCTCGGCGGCTGATGTGGGGACTGTGTCAGCGTAGGACGACAGCGACCGGGGAACCCTGCGCGGACTACTGCTGTCGGGCCACGGGCTCGGCCGGGGACTCGTCGAAGAGCGGCCAGTCGGCGTACTCCTGGCCCCCGCGGCGGGCGGGCGCCGTCTCGGGCAGGAGCAGCAGCGCGACGATCGAGCAGACGACCAGCACCGCCGTGTAGACCGCGACGAGCCAGAAGCCGCCGTCCGCGGCGACGAGGAGCGCCGTCGCGACCACCGTGAACGGCCCGGAGGCGACCATCGAGCCGAACTGCCACACGACCGAGACGCCCGAGTAGCGGACCGACGAGTCGAACAGCTCGGGGAAGAACGAGGCCTGCGGGGCGTACGTCCCGGAGTGGCCGAGGCCGAGGCCGGCGACGAGCAGCGCGACGATCAGAGCCAGGTTCTCCGACTGCACGGCGAGGAACGCCGGGACGATGAGGGCCAGGTTCAGCACCGCGAACCCGAGGAAGAGGGGGCGACGCCCGATCCGGTCGGTGAGGCGCCCCCACACCGGGATCATGACGATCTCCACGAGGATCGCGATGATCACCGCCTCGAGCACGAGGCCCGAGTCGTAGCCGTTGTTGTCGGCGTACGCGACCAGGAAGATCGTGTAGAAGGGGAACATCGCGGCCTCGACGAACTTGGCGAAGAAGCCGCCGACCACCTCGCGGCGACGGTGCGCGAAGAGCTGGCGCAGCGGCGCGTGGGACGCGGCCTTGCGGTCCCGGGCGGCCTTGAACGTCTCGGACTCGTCGACCCGGGAGCGGATGAACAGGCCGACGGCCACGACGACGATCGAGAGCAGGAACGGCACGCGCCAGCCCCAGGCGAGGAAGGCGTCCGGGTCCATCCACTGCTGCAGGCTCGCGAACAGCGCCGTCGGGATGAGGTACGCGACCGGTGAGCCGAGCTGGACGAAGCTCGCGTAGAAGCCGCGGCGGTCCCGCGGCGAGGCCTCGGCCGTGAGCAGGACGGCGCCGCCCTGCTCGCCGCCCACGCCGAAGCCCTGGATCAGCCGGACCACCACGAGGATGGCCGCCGCCCAGAGGCCGATCTGCTCGTACGTCGGCATGAGGCCGACGGCGAACGTGCCGAGCCCGGTGAGCAGGAGGGTGAAGACCAGGGCCTTCTTCCGGCCGAGGCGGTCGCCGATGTGTCCCCACACGAGCCCGCCCAGGGGGCGGGCGAAGAACCCGACGGCATAGGTCGAGAACGCGGCGAGGGTACCGACGAGCGGGTCCGTCTCGGGGAAGAAGATCTTGTTGAACACGAGCGCGGAGGCCGTGCCGTAGATGAAGAAGTCGTAGTACTCCGCGATCGTCCCGATCACGGAGGCGCCGACGGTCTTGCGCAACGTCTTCGGATCGACGGCGCGGGTCGGGGTGCTGCTCATGCTGCTGCCTCCTCGCAGTGGACCGGCGGCACGCTAGCATACTAGTGCGCTAGAACACGACGGCCGGAACTACGGCACAATCGGGCCATGCCGTCGTCGTCGCCGCTCCTGACCGCGCGGGTCCGTGGGGAGAACACCCGCCGGCTCGTCCACACCTGGCTGCGCCGGCAGATCATCGACCTCGAGCTCGCGCCCGGCGCGCCCCTGTCCGAGGCGGAGATCGGCTCGCGGCTCGGCGTCAGTCGCACCCCCGTGCGCGAGAGCCTCATCCTGCTGGCCGAGGAGGGGCTCGTGGAGGTCTTCCCGCAGCGCGGCAGCTTCGTGGGGCCGATCCGGTACGAGGACGTCGTCGCCGCTCAGTTCGTGCGCGAGGCGATCGAGTGCACGTCCCTGGAGGTCGGCGGGACGAACGTCGGCGCGGGTGACGTGGCCGAGCTGCGGGCGCACATCGTGCGCCAGGGCGAGGCCGACCGCGACGGGGACGCGTCACGCTTCTTCGACCTCGACGAGGAGTTCCACCAGCTGCTGCTTCGCGCGTGCGGGCACGAGTCCGCGTGGCGCATCGTCGCGTCGGCCAAGGCCCAGATGGATCGTGCGCGGCGGCTCTCCCTGCCCGAGGGCGGCAAGATGACCGACCTCGTCGCGCAGCACGCCGCCGTCGTCGACGCGCTCGCCGCCGGGGACGTCCCGGCGGCCGTCGTCCGGCTGCGGGAGCACCTGCGCGTGGTGCTGCAGGACATCACGCACATCCAGGAGGAGCGGCCCGAGCTGTTCGCGCCGGCGTGACGGACCGACCTCGGCGGTCAGTCCTCCGGCGGCCGCCAGGCCATGACCGGGCGGAGGGCCCGCGGGCCCAGCGCCGCCGTCCACGGGCCGACGGCGCGCATCCCGGCGTCGCGGGCGGCGGTGGCGACGGGTGAGGTCCACAGGGTCGGGCCGGCGACCCGGGCCGACATCCGCATGACCCGCGCGACGCGCGGCCGTCGCTCGGCCGACCAGCGCAGCAGCGCGCCCGCGACGTCGTCGTCCGGGCGGACACGCGCGCCGAGCACCACCCCGTCCTCGAGCGCCTGGCACCCGCCCTGCCCGAGGTTCGGCAGCATCGCGTGCGCGGCGTCGCCCACGAGGGCGACCCGGCCGGTCGCGAGCGACGCCGGGGGAGCGGGCAGGTGCCGCAGCTCGTGCCGCAGCGCGGTGGCGTCGTCGACGGAGGCGAGCAGCGCGGGGACCGGGTCGTGCCAGTCGGCGAGGCGGGCGCGCAGCTCGCCGAGGTCGCGCGGGACGCCGGCGGCGTCGGCCACCGAGACGTACACGTAGACCCGTCCGTCGGCCAGCGGCATGACCCCGGCGACGATCCCGCGGCCCCAGATCTCGGAGCCGACGACGCCCGGGACGCGCGGGGTCACGAACCGCCACGCCGTCGACCCGCCGGACACCGGGGCGGGAGCGCTCGGCCACCAGCGGGTGCGCGTGGCGGACGCGATGCCGTCGGCCGCGACGACGAGGTCCGCGTCGGCCTCCGTCGTCGTCCCCGCGTCGTCGGTCGTCGTCACGCGTGCCGGGCGGGACGTCGTGCCCGGATCCGTGACGGTCGCCGTCGTACGGAGCCGCAGCGCCCCGGCCGGAAGAGCGCCCGCGAGCAGCGCCACCAGCTGCGCGCGGTGGAGCATGAGCGTGCGGTCGCCGAACAGCGACGTCGCGCCCTCCGCGCGGCCGCGCACCAGCCACCGCCCGTCGGGACGACGCAGCCCGAGCTCGCCCTGCAGCGCGGCCAGGCCGCGCGTCGCGTCGCCGACTCCCAGCGCGTCCAGCGACCGCACCGCGTTCGGGGCGACGACGATCCCCGCGCCCACCGGGTCCAGCGACGTCGCGCGCTCGACGACGGTGACGTCCCAGCCGTGCCGCGCCAGCGCGAGGCCCGAGGCCAGACCGCCGACGCCACCCCCGATCACCGTCGCCGTGCGGCCGCCGTCCGTCGTGGGAGCCATGGTCACCGACGGTAGCCGGGTCCGCCCCGGCGCGGAGCGTGGGACGCGCGTCTCAGATCGTGAGCAATCGCGGCCGACGATTGACTCCTCCGCCCCGCGGGCCCAGCCTCCTGCTCCGTCGCGCCAGGTGCTGGCGTGCGCACGCCCGAACCGCAGGAGGACGACCGTGTCGACGACCCACGGACCCCGACGGTGGCGCCTCGCCGCCGTCGCCGCACTGGTGACCCTGCTGGCCGCGGCCTGCGCCGGCGGCGGTGACGCCGCCGAGGAGACGGTGCCCGAGAGCGAACGGCCGGGCGGCACGCTGAGCATCGGGCTCAGCGCCGACCCCAACGGCGTCGACGCCGCCGTCGTCAACCAGGTGTGGCGCACGGTCGCGCGCGCCCTCACCGACTCGCTGGTGTTCTTCAACCCGGAGACCCAGGAGATCGAGCCGTGGCTGGCCACGGACTGGACGGTCGAGGACGCGCGGGTCTACACGTTCACCCTGCGCGACGACGTCACGTTCCACGACGGCACGAAGCTCACGTCCGAGGTGGTGAAGAAGAACTTCGAGAGCCTCGCCCGCCCCGGCATCCACTCCAGCGCGAAGACGATCGTCGAGGGCATCAAGGAGATCCGCACGCCGGCGGAGAACGTCGTGGAGGTGGAGTTCGAGAAGCCCAACGCGGCGTTCCTCGTGAGCCTGTCGCGGGCGCACGCCGGGATCGTGTCGGCCAAGACGGCGGAGCTGCCCGTCGAGGAGCGGCAGAAGGCGATCGACGGCAGCGGCCCGTTCTCCCTCGAGGAGTACACGCCCAACCAGCGGATCGTGCTCAAGAAGCGCGCCGACTACGACTGGGCCCCCGAGTACTTCGGCCGCAGCGGGCCGGCCTATCTCGACGAGGTGGTCTACAAGATCATCCCCGAGGACTCCGTGCGCAACGGCGCCGTCATCGCCGGGGACGAGCTGCAGTTCATCTACTGGGTCAACGCGAAGTACGTGTCCCAGCTCGAGGGCGCCGGTCTGACGATCACCGAGACGGTGAACCCGGCGACCGGCACGGAGTGGCCCGTCAACACGTCGTCGCCGTTCCTCCAGGACGTCCGGGTGCGCCAGGCGCTCCAGCACGGGATCGACCGCGAGGAGTTCACCAAGCTGGTCTCCGGCGGCTACGACAAGGTCGCGAAGGGGCCGCTCAGCGAGGCGAACCCGTACTTCTCCGACCAGTCGGAGTACCTCACCTACGACCCGGAGCTGTCGAAGAAGCTGCTCGACGAGGCCGGGTGGAGCGAGGTCGGCGCCGACGGCATCCGGGTGAACGCCGACGGGGAGCGGCTGTCGCTGCGCTTCCCGCGCGACGGCGCCGCGGAGCAGGTCGTGCAGGCGCAGTGGAAGGAGCTCGGCATCGAGCTCGTGCTCGACCCGCCGCTCGACGCGGAGGCCAACGAGAAGCTGCTGTCCGGCGAGTACGACATCGCGTACTGGTACCACTCGACCCCCGACCCCGACGTCCTGCGGGCCAACTACGGCGTCGCGACCGGCTCGGACCGCTCGTTCATCGCGGAGGACGACAAGGCCGGCCAGCAGCTCGACGCGCTGCTGCAGGAGCAGAACACGCTCACCGACAAGGCGGAGCGCCAGGCCGTGGTCGACGAGGCGAGCCAGCTCCTCGTCGAGGACGCCTACGTGCTGCCGATCGTCAACGACACGGACATCTGGGCGTTCCAGCCCACGGTGCACGACATCCAGCCGGTCGGCCTCGACCAGTACCTGTACAACGCCTGGCTCTCCGAGAAGTAGGACCCGACATGGTGAGGTACAGCCTGCGGCGGCTGGCGTACGCGGTCGTGGTGGTGTGGGGCGCGTTCACCGGCGCGTTCTTCCTGCTCTACGTCGTCCCGGGCGACGCCGCGGGCGGCCTCACCATGGGCGCCTCCGGCGGCGACATCGAGACGCTCCTGGCCGAGCAGCGCGAGCTGCTCGGCCTGGACCGGCCCGTCCTCGTGCAGTACTGGGACGCGCTGTCCGGGGCCGTGACGGGCGACTTCGGGCAGAGCCTCTACCAGCGGCGACCCGCGGTCGACGTCTTCTTCGAGTCGTTCCCGGCGACGCTGCAGCTCGCGTTCGTCGGGCTGGCGCTGGCGGTGCTCCTCGGGGTGTCGCTCGCCGTGGTCATCGAGCTCACGAGCTGGCGCTGGATGCGGGAGCTGCTGATCTCGCTGCCGCCCGTCGCGGTGTCGCTGCCGCCGTTCATGGTCGCCCTGGTGCTCGTGCAGGTCGTGGCCTTCCGGCTCGGCTGGATCGACGCGTTCGGCGACGACTCGTTCCTCGGCCTCCTGGTCGCCTCCCTGTCGATCGCGGTGGCTGGCGGCGGCACCATCGCGCAGCTCCTCACGGCGAACCTGCGCGGCGCGCTGTCCTCGCCGTACATCGAGACGGCGCGCAGCTGGGGCCTCAGCCGGTTCGACGTCGTGGTGCGGCACGCGCTGCGCAACGCGGCGCTGCCCGTCGTCACCGCGCTCGGCACCCTCGTCGGGGTGATGGTCGGCGGCACCGTGCTGACCGAGACGGTCTTCGCCCGCCTCGGCGTCGGGCGCCTCATCGTCGACTCCGTCAACGGCCGGGACATGCCCGTCGTCCTCATCGCCGTGACCGTGAGCGCGCTGATCTTCGTCACTGTCAACTTCCTCGTCGACCTGGTCTACCCGGTCATCGACAAGCGGATCCGATTGGACGGCTGATGAGCGTCATCGAACGCACGAGCGCGCTCGGTCGGGCACCCGGGGGCGCGGCGCCGGCGGGGCCCGCGCGCGTCGGCCGGGGCACCCGAGCCCGGCTGTGGTTGCTCGACGTCCTGCGCACCCCGAGCCTCGTCGTCTCGTACCTGTGGCTGGTCGTGGTGCTGGTCGCGGCCGTCGCGCCGTCGGTGTTCGCGCCCGGCGACCCGCTCGCGCAGGACGGCGACGCCATGCTGCTCGCGCCCAGCGCCACCCACCTGTTCGGCACCGACGACCTCGGGCGCGACCAGTTCACGCGCACCGTGCACGGCACCGGTCTGTCCATCCAGGCCGCCGTGGTCGCGGTGCTCATCGGGCTGGTGGGCGGGTCCGTCGTCGGGCTCGTCGCGGGCGCCGTCCGCGGGTGGCTCGACAGCGTCCTCATGCGCTTCATCGACATCATGCTGTCGGTGCCGAGCCTCATCGTCTCGCTCGCGATCATCTCGGCGCTCGGCCACGGCACCATCAACATCGCGATCGCCATCGGCATCAACAGCACCGCGACGTTCGCGCGCCTCATGCGCTCCGAGGTGCTCAAGGTGAGCAACGCCCGGTACGTCGAGGCCTCCGTCTTCGCCGGCCACGGCTACGCCTACCGGCTGGCCCGGCACGTGCTGCCCAACGCGTCCCGGTCGGTGCTCGCCTTCGCCACGATGGAGATCGGCAGCGCCATCCTCACCGTCGCGTCCCTGAGCTTCCTCGGCCTGGGCGCGCCGCCCCCGACGCCGGAGTGGGGGCTGCTGGTGGCCGAGGGACGCACCTTCATCGCGACCCAGTGGTGGCTCAGCCTGCTGCCCGGGCTCGTGGTCGTCGTCTCCGTCCTGGCGGTCTACCGCATCGGGCGGTCGCTCAACCGAGGGAGGACCAGTGTCGTCGCCTGACACCAGCACCGAGCGCGAGCCGCTGCTCACGCTCGACGGCGTGAGCGTCGAGTTCGCCGTGCGCGGCCGCCCGGCCACGCGCGTGGTCGACGACGTCAGCCTCTCCCTGCAGCCGGGCCGCGTGCTGGCGCTGGTGGGGGAGTCGGGGTCGGGCAAGTCGACCCTCGGCCGCACGGTCACCGGCACGCTCGCCGAGAACGGACGCGTCGTCGGCGGCACCGTGACCCTCGGCGGGCGCGAGCTCACCGGCCTGCCGGAGCGGGAGCGCCGCGCGGTGCGCGGCAAGGAGATCGGCTACATCCCGCAGGACGCGCTGCTCGGCCTCAACCCGCTGCTGCCCGTCGGCGTCCAGGCGGGGGAGCCGCTGCGCGCCCACGGCCTCGCGACCAAGCAGGAGCGGCGCGAGCGGGTGATCCACCTCTTCGAGCAGGTCGGGCTGCGCGAGCCGGACAAGATCTTCCACGCCTACCCGCACGAGCTGTCCGGCGGCATGTGCCAGCGCGTCCTCATCGCCGCCGCCATGTCGACGCAGCCACGCCTGCTCATCGCCGACGAGCCCACGACGGCGCTCGACGTCACCGTACAGCGGACCATCCTCGACCTGCTGGACGGCCTGGTGGAGGAGAACGACCTCGCCGTCCTGCTCGTCACCCACGACCTGGGCGTGGCGGCCGAGCGGGCGGACGAGATCGCCGTCCTCAAGGACGGTCGCCTGGTGCGCTCCGGCCGCACGCACGAGGTCGTCGCGCACCCCGGCGACCCGTACACGGAGCAGCTGCTGCGGTCGTCGTCGCTCGGGTTCTCCGGGGCCGACGCCGCGCGGGCCCGGAGCGAGCGGCGCCAGGAGCGGGTCCCCGCGGACGCGCCCGTCGTCGTCGAGGCGAGGGACGTGTCGAAGACGTTCCGCGCGCACCGCGGGCGTGCCGCCGTCACCGCCGTCAGGGACGCGAGCTTCGAGGTGCGGCGCGGCACGACGCTCGGCATCGTCGGGGAGTCCGGCTCCGGCAAGACGACGCTGGTGCGGCTGCTGGCCGGCCTCGGCGCCCCGGACGCGGGGACGATCACGGTGGACGGCCGGCCCGTCGTGCACCACGGGCGCGGGCGCGGCCAGGCGCCGCTCTACCGCACGGTCCAGATGGTCTACCAGGATCCGTTCGCGTCTCTCAACCCCCGCACCACCGTGCGGTCGATCCTCGAGGAGCCGCTCGCGGGCCACCGCATCGGCGGCAAGGAGGACCGTGCGCGGCGCGTCGACGAGCTGCTCGACGTCACGGGCCTGCCGGCGGCGCTCGCCGACCGGTACACCGCCGAGCTGTCCGGCGGGCAGCGCCAGCGCGTCGCGATCGCCCGCGCGCTCGCCCCCGGGCCCGAGGTGCTGGTGCTCGACGAGCCCGTCTCCGCCCTCGACGTCACCGTGCAGCGGCAGATCCTCGACCTGCTCACGTCGCTGCAGGACGAGCTCGCCCTGACCTACCTCTTCATCTCGCACGACCTCGGGGTCATCGCGGAGATCTCGGACGAGATCCTCGTGCTCCGCTACGGCGACATCGTCGAGCGCGGGCCCGCCCTCGACGTCATCACGGACCCCGCGACGGACTACGTCCGCGAGCTCCTCGCCGCCATCCCGGGGGCGGCCGACGCCGTCCCCGGCCGGTCGTGAGCGCCGCCCCGGGTCGCCGCGCACCACACCGTCACGCACCACCTCGAAAGGAACACGACATGGCAGAGCCGGCCCGTCGCCAGCTGCACCTCGGGTACATGTACTGGCTCAACGGCACCCACTGGGGCGGCTGGCGGCTGCCCGAGGCGGCGACGCCGGACGCCTTCGACCTCGAGTACCCGAGCCGGGTGCTGCAACTGGTCGAGGACGCGAAGTTCGACTTCTTCTTCCTCGGCGACACGCTGCCCGGCGACGTCTACAAGGAGCACTACGGGACGACGCACAACGGCGGCCGGCTGGAGCCGTTCACGCTCGCGTCGCAGCTGGCGCTGCAGTCGTCGAAGATCGGGCTGGCCGTCACGGCGCACCCGACGTTCTACGAGCCGTTCACCCTGGCGCGGCTCACCGCCTCGCTCGACCACCTGAGCCACGGGCGCCTGGCCTGGAACGTCGTGCTGGGGGCGAACGACCTCGCGGCCAAGAACTTCAGCCTCCCGGACCTCGGCGGCGAGAGCCGCTACCGGCGCGCGGCCGAGTTCATCGAGGTGATCCGCCGCCTGTGGGACAGCATCGAGGACGGCGCGTACCTGCAGGACAAGGAGTCCGGCGAGTACCTGGACCCGACCAAGATCCACCGCCTGGAGCACCAGGGCGAGTTCTTCTCCGTGGCCGGGACGCTGCCGATGCTGCGCCCGCCGCAGGGGCACGTCCCCCTGCTCTACGCCGGGGCGTCCGAGCTGTCCCGCGAGCTCACCGCCCAGTACTGCGACGTCAACTTCACCGGCCCGCCGGACCTCGCGACGTCCGCGGCGTTCAACGCCGACATCCGCGAGCGCGCGCGGCGCCTGCGCGGCCGCGACGAGCCGATCTTCTTCATGCCGGGCATCACGCCCGTCATCGGGGACACCCGCGAGGAGGCGATCGACCTCTTCGACCGCCTCAACGCCGGCCTGCCGATCGACTCCGACCCCGTCGCCGGGGACCAGCCGGAGGAGTACTACGCGAGCGACCGCTTCCGTGCGCTCGCCACGCAGCGCGGCGGCCTGCCGCTCGGGACGCGCAGCCTGCGCGCGGTGGGGGAGCGCGTCGGCGCCGACCTGCGCCCGCTGGGGCTCGACGGCGTCGTGACGCCCGCGGTGGCGGCGTCGTTCAACGACGCCGGACGCCGGCTGCTCGCGCTGGTCGCGGAGCGCACCGACCGCACCGTCGAGGCCGGCACCGTGCGCGGACGCGACCTGCTGCACAGCTCCCTCGGGGGCGGCTTCCCGCTCGCGATCGGCACGGCGAACGACGTCGCCACGACGCTGCTGGAGTGGTTCGACGCCGGCGCCGCGGACGGGTTCAACATCCAGTCGCCGTTCATGCTCGACCAGCTGGAGCGGTTCACGTCGCAGGTCGTGCCGATCCTGCAGGACAAGGGCGTGTTCCGCACCGAGTACGAGTCCGACACGTTCCGCGGGCACTTCGGGCTGCCGGTGCCGCCGAACCAGTTCGCCGCGCCCGCCGAGGAGGCCGCTCGTGGCTGACCGGAAGCTCCGCATCGGCCTGGCCGCGTACGGCACCGGCTGGGACCTCAACGGGTGGCGCCTGCCGGAGGCCGACAACCGCGGCCTCGTGGACCCGAGCGTGATCGTCGACGTCGCCCGCACCGCCGAGCGGGGGAAGCTCGACTACGTCTTCTCCGGCAGCGCGCTCGGCAGCGAGCCGGACCGGCTCAACCGCATCTACCGGTGGGACAACTTCGTCTACGCCGGGTACGCGGCCGCCGTCACGCAGCACCTCGGGTTCCTCATGTCGGTCAACAGCTCCTTCGAGCACCCGTACGCGACCGCCCGGCAGCTCGCGACGCTCGACCACTTCTCGCGCGGACGGACGGCGCTCAACGTCGTCTTCGGCATCGACCGCGAGGGCGACCCGGCGCGCAACTTCGGCCGCAACCCCGTCCCGACCGAGGGCACCAAGTACGCGCGGGCCCGCGAGTTCACCGAGGTCGTCAACCGGCTGCTCTACGAGAGCTGGGACGAGGACTTCCTGCTCGACGACAAGGCGGACGACACCCTCGTCCGGCCCGGCAGCTGGCACCGCATCGAGCACAGCGGCGAGTTCTTCGAGGTGCGCGGGCCGCTCAACGTGCCCCGGCCCGTGCAGCAGCGGATCCCGAACGTCCACGTCGGGCTGTCCGAGGAGTCGCTCGCCTACGGCGCCGACCTGGCGCAGATCCGGTTCTCGCCGTACTTCGGGCTCGACCGGGGCAGGGCCGAGTACGCGGCGCAGAAGGCCCGCGTGGCGTCGGCCGGTCGCGACCCGGAGAAGTTCAAGATCGTCCCCGGCGTCACGGTCTACGTGGCCGGGACGGGTCGCGAGGCGCGGGCCAAGTTCCGGGAGGTCGTGGCGCTGCAGGCCGCCGAGGAGATCCCCGAGGTGTTCTCCAAGGCGCTCGGCGTCGACCTGTCCCGCGTGCGGGACTCCGAGCGGGTGCTCGACGTCGTCGACATCGACGGTCTCGAGCCCGACGCGCTCGAGGGCCTGTACCGCGGCCGCGTGCAGCGCGGCGCCGGCGACGTGCGCGACGACCGCCTGCTCCTGCGGCAGATCGTCGCGACGCAGCTCGGCGAGGAGGCCACCTTCCGCGAGCTGTACCAGTACGTGCTGCGCTCCCGTGAGGACCAGCAGCCCGCCGTCGTCGGCGACGCGCGCGACGTGGCCGACTGGATCGAGGAGAACTTCGCCGAGCGGGTGCTCGACGGCGTCCAGGTGTTCCCGCCGTACCACCGCGGCCCCGCGGACGCGTTCGTCGACCTCGTCGTCCCCGAGCTCCAGCGGCGCGGCCTCTTCCGCACCGAGTACGAGGCGTCCACCTTCCAGGGGCTCCTCGACACCGACAACGGCTGACCCACCCACCAGTTCGAGGAGACCGCTGTGCCCGCTTCCGCCACCCTTCCCGACGGCTACCGCACGCTCGGCCGCTCGGGCCTCGTCCTGTCGGAGCTCGCCGTCGGCGCCAGCACCTTCGGCCGCACCGGCATGCGCGCCGTCGGGCAGGACCAGGTGAACCGCATCGTCGACCGCGCCATCGACCTCGGGGTCACGTACTTCGACCTCGCCGAGGGCTACGGCGACCGCACCGGCCTGTCCGAGGAGCTGTTCGGCAACGCCCTGCGCGGCCGCCGCGAGCAGGTGGTCGTCGGCACCAAGTTCGGGCGCTCGCTGGCTGCCGACCGTGGGCCGTCGTACAGCCTCACCGGGGCGCGCAAGTACGTCGTCGCGTCCGTGGAGGACAGCCTGCGGCGCCTGCGCACGGACTACATCGACCTCTACCAGATCCACTTCCGGGACTCCCGGACGCCGATCGACGAGACGCTGTCGGCGCTCGACGTGCTGGTGCGCGACGGCAAGGTCCGGTACGTGGGCGCGTCGAACTTCAAGGCCTGGCAGGTGGCCGACGCCGAGCACGTCGCGGCGGCGCGAGGGTACTCGCGGTTCGTCTCGACGACGGACGAGTACAGCCTCCTGTGGCGGAAGCCGGAGGAGGAGCTGATCCCCGCGCTGGAGCACTACGGGCTCGGGCTGCTGCCGTACTTCCCGCTCCAGAACGGGCTGCTCACCGGCAAGTACACGAGGGACCACGCGCCCGCGGACGCCAAGATCACGAACCTCAAGACGTACCTGCTCGGCGAGGCCCCCTGGGACGCGCTCGACCGGTTCGCCAAGTTCGCCGCCGAGCGCGGCGTGACGCCCAGCGCCGTCGCGATCGGGTGGCTGCTCGCGCAGCCCACCGTCGCCTCGGTGATCGCGGGCGTCACGGTGCCCGAGCAGCTCGACGAGAACCTGCTCGCGACGCGGTGGCGGCCGACCGCCGAGGACGACCGGGAGCTGCGGGAGCTGTTCCCCGGCACGCTGTCCGGCGGCCCGGGTCGGGTGGGCTGACAGCCTGACCTCAGGCGCCCTTCGCGACCGGACGCCCCTCGGAGACCCAGCCGGTGAACGACCCCGGGTACAGCGGCACGGTCACGCCCAGCACCGCGAGGGCGAGCACGTCGACCGTCGCCGCCACGCCGCTGCCGCACGACGCGACGAGCGGCGCCTCGCCCGCCGGTGCCGTGTCCAGGTAGGGCGCGTACCGGGCGCGGAGCGTCGCCTCGTCGGCGAGCCCGCCGCCGCGCAGCGCCCCGGCCGCCGGCAGGCTCACCGCCCCCGGGACGTGGCCGGTGCGCGCCCCGTCGCCGTCGTCGGGCGTGCCGGCGTGGGCCTCCGCGCCCCGCGCGTCGACGAGCCGGCCCCGGCGCGCGGCGTCGGCGGCGGTGTCGGAGCCGACCGTCGGCAGCGCACCGAGCGTGACGGTCGCGGTGCCGCCACCCTCCGCGGGGCGCTCCGTGGTGAGCGCGCCCCCGGCCGCGACCCAGGCGGCGCGGCCGCCGTCGAGGAAGCGGACGTCCGCCAGGCCGGCCCAGCGGAGCACCCACCACGCGCGCGTGGCCGTGGACGGGTGGTCGGCGGTGGCGACGACGACCGTGCTGGCGTCGTGCACGCCCCACCGTTCGACGAGGGCGCGGACCTGCGCGGCGTCGGGCAGCGGGGTCGCGCCCGTGCCGGGCCGCACCACGCCGGTGAGCTCGGCGAGGTCGACGGCGTGCGCGCCGGGGATGCGGGCGCCATCGCCGGGCGTCGGGGCCGTGCCGCCGCGGCGCACCTCGACGACGACGGTGGACCCGTCCCCGATCGCGGTGCGGAGCTCGTCGGCGGTGACGACGGGCGGGGGAACGACGGTCATGGGGAGTCCATCCGTGTCGGGGGCGTGGCCGGGGCTTGTCTAGCGCCCGCGTCGGCGGCGGTCACGCCCGCCCCGGCGCCCTCCCGCATGGCGAGACACGGGCGACCGCAGCCACCCGGAATCCTGGTCGCGTGCGGCGCGTTCTGGGACACGTGACGACGACCGAGGACATGCCGCAGGCTGCGGACGTCGTCGTGATCGGCGCGGGGCAGGCCGGTCTGTCCGCGGCGTACCACCTGCGGCGGCGAGGATTCGTGCCCGCGGTCGGCGCGGAGACCGGCGAGCGCACCTCCCTCGTGCTCGACGCCGAGGACGGGCCCGGCGGAGCGTGGCGGCACCGCTGGCGCTCGCTGCGGATGAGCACGGTGAACGGCATCCACGACCTGCCCGGCATCGAGCAGCCCGACGTGGAGCCGGAGGCGGCGAGCGTCGACGTGCTGCCCGCCTACTTCGGCGACTACGAGCACGAGCTGGGCCTCGCCGTCGTCCGGCCGGTGCGCGTGCGCCGCGTCGAGGAGGAGGAGGAGGACGACGGCGGGCTGCTCGTCCGCTGGGAGGGTGGCGGCGGGTCCGGCGTCGTCGCCGCGCGGGCGATCGTCAACGCGACGGGCACGTGGTCGAAGCCGTTCTGGCCCGCCTACCCGGGGCAGGAGACGTTCCGCGGCCGCCAGCTGCACACCGCCGACTACGTGCGGGCGGAGGACTTCGGCGGGCAGCGCGTCGCCGTCGTCGGCGGCGGGATCTCCGCGGTGCAGCTGCTGGAGGAGGTCTCGCACGTGGCGGAGACGTTCTGGTTCACGCGCCGGGAGCCCGTGTGGCGCGACTCGTTCGACCCCGAGGACGGCTCGCGCGCGGTGGCGATGGTCGCCGACCGGGTCCGCGAGGGCCTGCCGCCGCTGAGCGTCGTGTCCGTCACCGGCCTGATCAAGACACCGTCGCTGCGGGCCGCCGAGGCGCGCGGCGTGCTCCACCGGCGGCCCATGTTCACCCGGATCGAGCCCGACGGCGTCGTCACGCCCGACGGCGAGCTGGTCCCCGTCGACGTCATCTTCTGGAACACCGGCTTCCGCGCCGCCCTCGACCACCTGCGGCCGCTGCACCTGCGCACCGCGGGCGGAGGCATCCGCATGGACGGCACGCAGGTCGACGGCGAACCGCGCGTCCATCTCATCGGCTACGGGCCGTCCGCCTCCACCATCGGCGCCAACCGCGCCGGCCGGGACGCCGTCAACCGGATCGTGCGCTACCTCGACGCCACGGCGTCCGACGCCGCCGCGCGCTAGCCGCGCGACCCGCCGGCCTCGCGTCGCTGGGCGACGCTCCGGGCCTGCCCTTCGTGGATGTCGCTCACCCACTCCCAGCCGGGCTTGGCCCTCGGGCCGATTCGCGGGTCGTCGGGAGCACGGCCGTCCCGCAGGTCGTGCAGGTACGCGCGGTCCTGCGCGATCCGCGCACGCAGCTGGTCGGCCCCGCCGACGGACCCGTGCCCCGGGACCACGGCGTCGACGTCGCCGGCCACCCGTTCCAGGAGCTCCAGCCCGCGGAGGTAGTCGGTGATCGGGTCGTTGGTGTCGTCGAAGACGTCGAGCATCGGGACGAAGACGTCCGAGAGCATGTCGCCGGCCACGAGGACGCGGCGCTCCTCGATCAGCAGTGCCGCATGGCCGGGGGAGTGCGCCGGGTGCTCGATGACCCGGACGTGCGGGCCGTCCCACGGGATCCGCGTCGCCCCGTCCGGCAGGCCGGTGACGAGGCCGTACCCGTCCAGCGGCACGTCGTCCGCGATCTCGGGCGGCAGACCCTCGACGACGCGTGCCTCCCAGCCCGGGTCCGACAGCAGGCGTCGCAGCTCGGCCGCGCAGCGGGCCGTGCCGTAGCGGGGCGCGTCGCCGAGCTCGGCGTGCCAGAGCACGTGGTCCCAGTCGGGATGCGTCGCGAACCCCGCCACCACCGGCTCGCCCAGGTCGCGGAGGTCGTGCGCGAGGCACGCCATCTCGTCGTGGGTGAGCCCGGGATCGACGAGGAGCACGCCGCTCGGGCCGCGCACCACCACCGCGTTGTTCTGGAGCAGCCCGCTCTGGTGCGCCCACACACCGTCCGCGACCCGCGTCAGCACGGCGTCAGCCCAGGGCCGTCGACCGACGGCACGGTGTCCAGGATCGTGGTGGCCATGGTCGGTCTCCTGTCCGGTTGCCGCGGCGACGGCCCGGCCGGACGTCCCGCGTGTCGGTGGTGACCGACGGACGGGGCGAAACTCATTGCTGCGCCCGGCCGTCCCCGGACCTTGGGCCATAGCCTCCGGCGGCGATCTGGTGCCCGACGACGGGCATCACGTCGTGGTCCGCGGAACTGTCGCGTCGAAGCTCTCGTAGCGCCAGGCCAGGTGATCGCGATCGGGACGGTCGCCGCGCCGTCTCGGCAAGGTCAGCCGCCGCCCGTGCATCTCCTGCAGGCCGTGCTTCAGCATCGGCCCGTCGACCTCCTCAAGGAGTCCGAACGAGATGCGTACTTCGTAGTCCGGCGTCACGCCGAGCATGTTCTGGTCGTACGCGGCGTGGTGGATCTTGCACAGCGCAAGACCGTTGGTCACCGTCGGCGCGCCGAGCTCGTGCCCGTCCGGCACGATGTGGGCGGCGTCGAGCAGGGACCCGTGCTTGAGCTCGCAGATCGCGCACCGCGTCTCGTACGCGACGAGGACGCGGGTGCGGAACGCCGGCTGGTGCAGGCGCTGCCGCGCGAGCCTGAGGGCGTACTCGCGCTGCGGCTGGGTGAGGTGGCGCGGGTCGTGCAGGAAGGTGAACGACTCGTCCAACGCGATGAGGAACTGTCGGTTCTCCGGCTCATCGTCGATGACGTACACCGGAAACACGGGCGTGTAGACGTTCGCGATCTCCTTGCGGAACAGGATGAGCGGCATGCCGGTGGATATCGCTTGGCGGAGCTTGCGATTGTCGCCCGACCAGGGGTCGCCCTTGCGGTAGGCGTAACGGAGCAGTCCATCCTCGGACATCTCGCTGTCGTGATATCGACCGGGCGTACTCACGATCGAGAGCGTCGAGCCGAACGACGCCGGATTGCGGATACCGCGCGAGTAGTCGATGACGGGCAGCTTCTCGCCGTCGAGGTGGAAGTCGAGCAGCTCGTCGCGCCGCAGGAAGCCGCCGTTGGCCTCCGCCCGCTCGCCTACCCACGCCATGATCTGCCTGCGCAGCTCCGCCTCGACCGCCGACTCCACGCGAGGAGCTCACCATCGCGCCGACTCAGCCGCAAGAGTTCGCGGGAGCAACTCTCCTGGTGGCGGAGGAATTCACCCGACGGTCCGCGTCAGCCGATGATCCGGCGCCCGAGGGTTAGTGATCGACGCGGTCGTGCAGCCAGTGCCTCGTGCGGTCGTCCACGGCGGGGCGGGCGGCGCGTCGGTTGTCGCGCGTACGGTCGACATGCCGACCGAGCAGAGACGCAGAGAGGTGACGCCATGACCACCGACCGCACGGACGCACCGGACGCCGTGGCCGCGGAGTTCTTCGACCGCTACCGGCAGGCGCTGCTGGACCGTGACGAGGCGGCGGTCGCGGACCTGTACGCGGTACCGGCCCTGATCCTGTTTCCGGGGCAGTCGCTGCCGGTGACGAGCCGCGCGCAGACGGAGCAGTTCTTCGGGTCGTCGTGGAGCCAGTACGAGGGCGTCACGGGCATGACGTCGGACGTGCGGGTCGCGGCCGCCACGACGCACAGCGTGTGGGCCGACGTGACGTGGCACCACGACGGGCCCGGCGATGGCACCGAACGGTTCGTGTACCAGCTCGTGCGCACGGACGACGGGTGGCGCATCGCCGTGCTCACGCCGATGGACGCGTGACGCGGGGCGGGAGGTCGGCACGCCCGTCCTTGGCCGGCGCTCGCGGGTAGGGTCTGCGCATGACGAGCAGGTGGCGTGCCGCGGGCCCGGTCACGCTGAAGGAGGTCGCCGCCGCCGCCGGCGTCTCGGTCGCGACAGCGTCGCACGCACTGACCGGTCGCGGCCGGATGACCGACGCGACCCGCACCCGGGTGCAGCAGACGGCGGACGAACTGGGCTACGTGGCGAACTCCCTCGCGCGCGGCCTTCGGACCGGTCGCGCCCAGGCGATCGGGATCCACCACCAGCACGCCGCGGCGGCCCTGGCGAAGCCGTACTTCCGCGAGTTCCTCGCGGGCGCCATCGAGACGGCGCACCAGCACGATCTCGACGTCGTGGTGCTCTCCTCCGACGCCTCCCAGCCTCGCGCGACGACCCCGCGGGTCGACGGCATCGTGGTCGTGGACCCGATCGGTGACGACCGGCGTGCCCGCGAGCTGATGTCGATGTCGGTCCCGGTGGTCGCCGGCGAGCACGTGCCGCCGCAGCTGTCGCGGTGCGCGGTGGTCGCGGCCGACCACGAGACGGCCGTCCGCACCCTGCTCGACGCCGCGGCGGCGCGCGGCGCCCGCCGCCCGCTGCTCGCCGCCCCCGACGCGCACAGCGGGTGGGGCATCCTGCTGCGCGACGTCGTGACCCGCTGGTGCGATGAGCGGGGCGTGACGCCGGTGCTGGTCGAGACCACGTTCGGCGAGCGTTCCGTGGCGCTCCACCGTGAGCTGCTGCGTCCGGTGCTGGCCGCTCATCCCGACGTCGACCTCGTGCTGGGGGCGTCGTCGTTCGTGGTCCGCGGTGCGACGGAGGTCCTCCGGGCGGCGGGCCGGGAACCCGGCCGCGATGTGCTGGTCGCCGCGTGCGCCGACGAGCCGGCTCTGCTCAGTGAGGACCCGCCGGTCTCGGCGATCGAGCTCCCGGCCCACGCGCTGGGGGTCGCCTGCGTCCAGCGCCTCGTCGCGCTGATCGAGGGCGAGGAGGATCCGTCGGAGGCGGTCGGGTCGGTGCGCACGGTGCCGGCGCCGGTGCACCTGCGGGAGTCCACCGCGGGGACGCTCGCTCGCGACGGCGTCTGACAAATCGTTTCACCTCGGTTACGTCCGAGGTGCGGGCACGTGTCGCGGTCTCGAGCCGTGGCGCCTGGGGTAAAACGTGCGTTTCGGCTCCCCTCGAAGCCTGGATAAACGATTAGGCAGCGCCCTAGCGTCGCCGCCATGACCTCCGAGCACGACACCACGGACGGCGCCGACCAGGACACGACGGCCGGCGCGCACGACGACCACGACGGTCAGGACCACGCGCACGGCGGCGACGAGCACAGCCACGACCGGTGGCCCGAGGGCTTCTGGGAGCAGCCGCGCCGGCTGGGCGAAGGACTGGACGGGCACGGCGCCACGGACGACTACAACGAGGGCCGCACGCCCGGGTTGTTCCACGTCAACCGTCGCCACTCGGGCAGCCACTCGGGCATCCGCACGTTCGCCCGGCTCCCGATGGCGCTCACGCCGGAGGACCTCGTCGCCGCGGGCGTCGACGTCGCCGTGTTGGGGGTGCCGTGGGACTCGACGGCGGGCGGCCGGTCCGGCACGAACCACGGTCCGCTCGCGCTCCGGCAGGTCCCGTCGTTCGCCGGCTACGGCTTCCCGAGCAAGCACCTCGACGTGCGCGTCGACCCGTTCGAGGTCCTCACGATGTGCGACTACGGCGACTCGCCGATCCACGTCGGGAACACGGCGGGCACCTTCGAGTCGGTCCGGAAGTTCGTGGGGACCGTGGTCACGTCGGGCGCGATCCCGATCATCATGGGCGGCGACCACGCGATCACGTGGCCGTGCGCGACGGCCGTCGCGGACCACTACGGCTACGGCAAGGTCGGCATCGTCCACTTCGACGCGCACGCCGACGTCGGCACCGACATGAACGGCGCCCTGGCCTCCCACGGCACCCCCATGCGCAAGCTCATCGACTCCGGCGCGGTGCCCGGCAAGAACTTCGTCCAGGTGGGGCTGCGCGGGTACTGGCCGGACCAGGAGACGCTCGACTGGATGGACGAGCGCCAGATGCGCACCCACTTCATGGCGGAGATCGTCCGCGACGGCTTCGACAAGGTCCTCGAGCGCGCCGTCGACGAGGCCCTGGACCAGGCCGACCACCTGTACATCTCGCTCGACATCGACGTCTGCGACCCGGCGTTCGCGCCCGGCACGGGCACCCCGGTCGCGGGCGGCATCACCTCCATCGACGTGCTGCGGGCCGTGCGGCGGCTCTCGGCCGAGGTCGGGATCGTCGCGATGGACGTCGTCGAGGTGGCGCCGCCCTACGACAACGACGGCGAGATCACCGTGCTGCTGGCCAACCGCGCGATCGGGGAGGCCATGACCGGCACCGCGATGCGCCGGCTCGGCCTCACGGGCCCCGACCACGCCGACCCCCACGCGCTCAACCGCACCGCCGACGGCCGGCAGCGCACGCAGGTCTTCCGCGACGCCCCGGCCTGAGCACCACCCGACGCCCCACCCCGACGACCCCCACCCCGACGACCCGAGGACACGCATGTCACACGACCACGACCACTCTCACGACCGGTGGCCCGACGGCTTCTGGGAGCAGCCTCGCCGCCTGGGCCAGGGGCTGGAGGGCCACGGCGCCACCGACGACTTCAACGAGGGACGTCCCCCGGGGCTGCTGTTCGCGAACCGCAAGGCCGAGGGCGGGTTCGCGGGGATCCAGACGTTCGCCAAGCTGCCGGTGGCGCTCACGCCCGAGGACCTGCGGGCCGCCCAGGTCGACGTCGCCGTCCTGGGCGTCCCGTGGGACTCGACCGCCACCGGCCGGACCGGCACCAACCACGGGCCGCTCGCCATCCGGGCGTGCGACTACAAGGGCGGCTACGGGCGCCCGCACTTCTCCCTCGACACCCACGTCGACGCGTTCGACGAGCTGGTGATGGCCGACTACGGCGACGCCCCCGTCTTCGTGGGAAACACCGCGAAGACGTTCGAGGAGGTGCGCAAGTTCATCGGCACGGTCGTCGACGCCGGGGCCGTCCCGATCGTCCTGGGCGGCGACCACGCGATCACATGGCCGTCGGCGACGGCGGTCGCGGACCACTACGGGCACGGCAAGGTCGGCATCGTCCACTTCGACGCGCACGCGGACACCGGGTCGGACATGCCGGGGTCGCTCGCGTCGCACGGCACGCCCATGCGCCACCTCATCGACTCGGGCGCCGTGCCGGGCAAGAACTTCGTCCAGGTGGGGCTGCGCGGCTACTGGCCCGACCAGCAGACGCTCGACTGGATGGACGACCAGCGCATGCGCACGCACTTCATGGCCGAGATCGTCCGCGACGGCTTCGACAAGGTCCTGGAGCGCGCCGTCGACGAGGCCCTCGACCAGGCCGACCACCTGTACATCTCGCTCGACATCGACGTCTGCGACCCGGCCTACGCCCCGGGCACCGGCACCCCCGAGCCCGGCGGCATCACCTCGAACGACATCCTCCGGGCCGTGCGGCGCCTCGCCGCCGAGGTCGGGATCGTCGCGATGGACGTCGTCGAGGTCTCCCCGCCCTACGACGACCGCGGCGAGATCACCGCCCTGCTGGCCAACCGCGCCGTCCGCGAGGCCATGACCGGCATCGCGATGCACCGCCAGGGCCTCACCGAGCCCGACTACCTGCACCCCTACGCGATCGGCCTGGACGCCGACGGCAACCGCCGCAACCAGGTCTTCCGCACCGCCGACTGACGCACCGCCGACTGACGCACCGCCGACCGCACCGTCCCTGCACCGTCCCCGCACCGCCCTGCCGAGCCAGCTCAGAGAGAGAAGACCACCATGACCTCACGCACGCGCCGTGTGCCCGTCGTGGCGAGGCGCACCCTGGCGCTCCTCGCCGTCGGCACCGTCCTGCTCTCCGGCTGCGCCGGCGGGGAGTCCGGCGACGCCTCCGCCACCGCGGCCGCCCCCACCGACGGCGTGCTGCGGCTGGGGGTGCTCAACGACATCGGCCAGCCGCCGGACCCGGACGTGTACTACTCGGGCAACGGCCTGGCCATCACCACCAACGCCTACGAGGGTCTCGTGCGCTACGAGGCGGGCAACCACGACGCCGCCACCGTGGTGCCGTCGCTCGCGGAGTCGTGGGAGGTCAGCGACGACTTCACCGAGTACACCTTCGTGCTGCGCGAGGGCGTGACGTTCCACGACGGCACGGCGTTCGACGCGTCCGCGGTCGAGGCGTCGTTCCAGCGCCGCCTCGACGTGGACGCCGGCCCCGCCTACATGGTGCAGGGCGTCGCGGACGTCGAGGAGGTGGACGACCACACCGTCACGGTCACGCTGGAGCAGCCCAACTCGGCGTTCCTCGACTACCTGGCCTCCCCGTACGGGCCGCGGATGATCAGCCCGACGGCGCTGAAGGAGCACGCGGGCGACGACTTCGCGCAGACCTGGCTGTCGACGCACTCGGCGGGCACCGGCCCGTACGTCCTGTCCGAGGCGGTCGTGGGGGAGGGCTACGAGCTCACCTGGTTCGACGAGTACTGGGGCGACCTCGACCCCACGTTCACCACCGTGGAGCTGCCGGTCTACACCGAGATCTCCGCGATGCAGCTCGAGCTGGAGAACGGCGACCTGCACGCCCTGCTGTCGGGGGTGCCGACGGCGTCGCGCCAGAAGTACCTCGACTCGGAGGCGCTGGAGGCGTTCGCGCTGCCGTCCTTCCAGGTGGGCGTCATGTACATGAACCCGAACCGCGACCTCCTCGCCGACGCCGACGCCCGCCGGACCCTCTTCGAGGGGATCGACTGGGCGGCGCTCATCGACCAGGTCACCGGGGTGAGCTCCGAGGTGGCCCAGGGCTACTACCCGAAGGGCGCCCTGCCCGTCGACGTCGACACCCGCGAGCTCGTGCACGACCCGGCGGCGCTCGAGGAGTGGGTGGGGTCGCTGGCCCCGGGCACCGCGATCCAGATCGGCTACAACGCCGGCGGTTCGGACGCCGAGCAGATGGCCAACATCGTCGCCGCCCAGCTGCAGGCGCTGGGGATGACCGCGACGGTCACCAGCCACCAGTCCTCCGAGGTCTTCGGCGACTTCCCCGAGCACCCGGAGGACGCCCCCGACGTGCTCATCGCGCCCGCCACGTGGCCGGACTCCAACAACGCCTACATGCACGGCCACGTCTTCTGGGACGCGGACGGCGGGCTCAACCACCTGCAGTGCTCCGACGAGACGACGACCGGATTGCTCGACGAGGCCCTCACCACCGGGTCCGCCGAGACGTACGTCGAGGCCGGCGCCGCCGCCTACGAGGCCGGGTGCGCGCCCGTCTTCGCCTGGTCCACGGACTTCATGGTGGCCCAGGACTGGCTGGAGGGAGTCGAGTCGTCCCACTCCATCGCGGCCCCCGCCACGCTCGACTTCGCGACCCTCCGCATCGACGAGCCCGCGGCCGCCGAGTGACGCGGGCACCCCGCCCGGCACCGAAGGAGACAGACGCCATGCCCCCGCCCGTGACCGCCGGACACACCCGGCTGCGCGACCTTCCCTCGGCCTTCTGGTGGCTGTGGACGGCGCAGCTCGTGGTGTGGATCGGACGGTTCGTCGTCCCCTACATGACGATCTTCCTCACCTCCTCGGTCGGCATGTCCGCCGGCGAGGCGGGGCTCGTGGTCGCCGCGTACGGGGTCGGGGTCGTGGTCTCGTCCCTCGCGGGCGGGGTGCTCGCCGACAAGGTCGGGCGCCGGCGGGTGCTCCTCGCCGGCGAGCTGCTGAGCGTGGTGGCCCTCGTGGCCATCCCGATGGCCGACAGCGCCGGCCTGATCGCCGTCCTGCTCACCGCGTACGGCCTGTTCAACGGCACCTGCGGTCCCGTCATCCAGACCATGGTGGGCGACCTCGTCGAGCCGCAGCACCGGCGCACCGCGTTCAACTACAACTACTGGGCCGTCAACCTCGGGTACGCCATCGGCCCGCTCGCCGCGGGGTTCATGGCCGAGGTGTCCTTCTCCCTGCTGTTCTGGTGCCAGGCCGGGCTCGTGCTCGTGTCCGTGGGCGTCATCGCCGCCAAGGTCCCCGAGACCCGCGTCCAGCTGCCCGAGGAGGCGCCGACGACGGACGGCGCCGCGCGCGAGCTCGGCCGGGCCGGGGGCGGGGGCCTGCTGTCCGTGCTCCGCGACCGCACCTTCATGACCTTCGCCGCGGTGATGTTCGTGTACTCGATCGTCTACGTGCAGTCCACCACCACGCTGCCGCTGGTCATGACCGAGCAGGGGCACCCGTCCAGCCACTTCGGCATCCTGCTCACCCTCAACGGCGTGCTGCTGTGCCTGCTGCAGCTGCCCACCGCGCGGCTGTTCAACCGCTGGTCGCGCGACCTGGTGATCGTCCTCGCGATCACCCTCACGGCGGTGGGCGTCGGCCTGCAGTCGCTGGCCGCCACCCTGCCGATATATTTCGTGACCGTCGCGATCTGGACCCTCGGCGAGATGGGCTCCCACCCCCAGGCGACGTCGATGACGGCGGACCTCGCCGACCCGCTCCGGCGCGGGCGCTACCAGGGCGTCTACGGGCTCACCCACTCGCTGGCGACGGCGGTCGGGCCGGTCGCCGGCGGGTTCGTGCTGGACGCCTACGGGTCGCAGGTGCTGTGGCTCGGCGCGTCCGGGCTGGCGCTCGTCGTCGCGGCCCTGCTCGCGATCACCGCCCGGTCACGGCAGCGCCGCGTCGCCGAGGTCACGGCCCTCGACGCCGCCCGCCGCGCCGCGCTGCGCCCGCGAGCGCCCGCGGAGGCCGGCCACCCCTAGGCCCCGCCCCGCCCGCCCCCGTCGCGCCCGTCGTCCCGCTCGTCCCGCCCGCTCGTCCCCGCCGCACCAGCAACGAAGGAGCCGGTCCCATGGATGTCGCCGCACCGCCCTCCACGGGCACGCTGCCCGACCCGGGCCCCGTCAGCACCGCCAGCACCGTCAGCACCGCCGATCCCGTCGCCCGGCTGCGCGGGCTGGACGTGAGTCTCGAGCGCCACGGGGTCCGTTCGCAGATCCTGCACGGCGTCGACCTCGAGATCGGGCGCGGCGAGATCGTCGGCGTCGTCGGGGAGTCCGGCTCCGGCAAGAGCGTGATGAGCATGGCGATGCTCGGGCTCCTGCCCGAGTCGTCCCGCCCCCGGATCGACGGCACCCTCGAGGTGGCCGGGCTGGACCTGCGGACGGCGTCGCCCGGTCGGCTGCGCGAGGCCCGGCGCAGCCGCCTGGGCGTGGTCTTCCAGGACCCGATGACGTCGCTCAACCCGACGATGACCGTCGGACGGCAGGTCGCCGAGAAGGCCGGGTCGCCGGACGAGGCCGTCCGGCTCATGCGCGAGGTCGGGATCCCGCAGCCCGAGCGCCGGTACCGCTCCTACCCGCACGAGCTCTCCGGCGGGCTGCGGCAGCGCGTCATGATCGCCATGGCCCTGGCGGGCCGGCCCGAGCTGGTCGTGGCGGACGAGCCGACCACCGCCCTCGACGTCACCGTCCAGGCGCAGATCCTCCGGCTGCTCGCGGGGCTGCGGGACGACGTCGGCTGCTCCGTCGTGATGATCACGCACGACCTGGGTGTCGCCGCGCAGGTCGCCGACCGCATCGCCGTCATGTACCGGGGACGGATCGTGGAGATCGGGTCCACGGAGCAGGTGCTGGAGCACCCTCGGCACCCCTACACCCTGGGGCTGCTCGGGTCCCGGCTGTCGCTGGAGTCGGACCGGACGCGGCCGCTGTGGAGCCTCCCCACCGAGGTCACCGGGGCCACGTCGGCCACGGGGGCAGCCGGCGGCGGGGGCGGGTGCGCGTTCAGGGCGCGCTGCCGGTTCGCCGTCGAGTCGTGCGGGGTCGGCGCGCCGCCCCTGGACGCGGCCGGCGAGCACGGCGCCGTGGGGCACCGCGTCGCGTGCTTCGAGTCCGCCCGGCTCGGCGACCAGGGCGTCACGCGCACCCTGCTCGACCCGCTGCCGCCGCTGCCGGAGCCCGACCGCGGCGCGCCCCTGATCCAGGCGGCGGAGCTGACGTGCACCTTCCAGGTCCGCGACGAGCGCGGCCGCAAGGCGCGGCTCGGCGCGCTGCGGGGCGTCACGTTCGACCTCCAGCCCGGCGAGTCGGTGGCCGTGGTGGGCGAGTCGGGCTCGGGCAAGTCGACGCTGCTGCGGGTGGCGGGGCACCTCGAGAAGCGGTTCACGGGCTCGGTGCGCGGCCCGAGCGGCACCGACGTGCAGATGGTGTTCCAGGACGCGGGCTCGTCGCTCACGCCGTGGATGACGATCCGGGAGGTGCTGCACGAGCGCCTGCCGCGCCGCACGGACCGGGCGGAGAAGGAGCGGAGGGCCCTCGCGATCCTCGACCGTGTCGGGCTGCCGCCGGCGGTGCTCGACGCCCGTCCCGGCGAGCTCTCGGGCGGGCAGCGCCAGCGGGTGGTGCTGGCCCGCGCCACCATCGTGCCGCCCCGGGTGCTGCTGTGCGACGAGCCGACGAGCGCCCTGGACGTGTCGGTCGCGGCGAACGTGCTCAACCTCGTCAACGAGATGCGGCGCGAGCTGGGGATCGCGGTCATGTTCGTCACGCACGACCTCGCCGTCGCGCGCATCGTCGGCGACCGGATCGCGGTCATGTACCTCG
Organism: Isoptericola sp. NPDC056578; assembly: GCF_042793275.1. Lineage (NCBI taxonomy): Bacteria > Bacillati > Actinomycetota > Actinomycetes > Micrococcales > Promicromonosporaceae > Isoptericola > Isoptericola sp. NPDC056578. The sequence goes on along the minus strand of NZ_JBHTVC010000011.1, from coordinate 68,764 downwards.
GCCGCATCGTCGAGGTGGGCCGGGCGGAGGACGTCATCGCCCGCCCGCAGCACCCGTACACGCGCAACCTCGTGGCCGCCGTGCCGCAGCCGGGCGTCACGGTGGAGCCGTTGCCGGGCGAGCCCGCCAGCGCGCTCGACCCGCCCACCGGCTGCGCGTTCCACCCCCGGTGCCCCGTCGCCGTCCCCGAGTGCTCGAGCACCGTGGTCGGGATCCAGCTCACCGCCGTCGACGGGCGCCCGTCCGCCGACGTCGCCCGCCGCCACGAGGTGGCCTGCCTCCGCCGAGGAGAGATCTGATGGCCGACGTCCTGACCCGCACCGACGACCGTCCACCCCCCGGGGCTGCGCCCGGCCCGCCCGCCGCCGCGCCGCACCCGGCCCCGCGATGGCGCCTGACCGCCCGCCGGGCGTCCGGCGGCACGAACACCCGCGCCCGCCGGGCGCTGGACTGGACGCTCATCGGCCTGCTCGTGGCCCTCACCGTCCTGGCCGTCGTCGCGCCGCTCGTCGCGCCCCACGACCCGGTCCAGCCGGTCGGCCCGCCCAAGCTCCCGCCGCTCTCCGAGGGGTTCCTGCTCGGCACCGACCAGATCGGCCGGGACACGTTCTCCCGGGTCCTCGTCGGGCTCCGGACGTCGTGGCTGCTGTCCATCGCGGTCACGGCGGTCGGGCTGGCCGTGGGGTCGCTCGTCGGCGTGGTCGCGGGGGTGGCCGGCGGGTGGCTCGACGCGCTGCTGATGCGCACCACGGAGGTCTTCCTCGCGCTGCCGTCCATGCTGGTGGCCGTGGCCGTCGCGGCCGCCCTGGGGCCGGGCCTGTTCAACACGTTCCTCGCGGTGAGCATCGTCTGGTGGCCGTACTACGCCCGGATCGTGCGCGGCGAGGTGCGCGGCATCATGGCCCGGCCGCACGTGGAGGCCGCCCGCATGGCCGGCGTCGGCCGGGTGCGGCTCGTCCGGCGGCACGTGCTGCCGGGCGTGGTGCCCACCGCGATCGTCACCGCCAGCCTCGACATCGGCAACGTCGTGATGGTGCTGGCGTCCCTCTCGTTCCTGGGGCTGGGTCAGCCGGCGCCCGCGCCGGAGCTCGGCGCGGACACCTCGCGGGCGCTGGTGGAGATCCTCGACGCCTGGTGGATCCCGCTCGTCCCCGGCGTCGCCGTGATGCTGCTCGGCCTGCTGTCGAACCTCGCCGGGGACGCGCTGCGCCACCGGCTCGCCCACCGGAGGTGATGTCCATGTCCCGTCTGCGCTTCGTCGGCGTCCGTCTCGCGTCGCTGCTGGGTCTGCTGGGGGTGCTGTCCCTGGTGCTCTTCCTGCTGCAGGAGGTCTCCGGGGCCGACCCGGTCGCGGCCACGATCGGCGGCAACGCCTCCCCGGACGCCGTCGCCGCCGCGCGCGAGCGCCTCGGCCTCGACGACCCCGCCCCCCAGCGCTACCTCGCGTTCCTCGGCGGCCTGCTCACGGGTGACCTGGGCACGTCGTTCCGCACCCGCCGCCCGGTGGCCGAGGACATCATGGCCTACCTGCCCGCGACGCTGGAGCTCGTGCTGGTCGCCTTCCTCCTCGCGCTCCTGCTCGGCGTGCTCTTCGCGGTGTCGAGCATGCTGCGCTGGCCGCTGTCGGGGCTCTTCCGGGGGCTGCTGTTCGTCGGCTCGGCGGCGCCGACCTTCATGCTCGGCATCGTCGGCATCATCGTGTTCTACAAGCTGGCGGGATGGTTGCCGGCGTCCGGGCGGGGCGGTGTCACCGACGGCCTCACGGGTATGAGCGTGCTGGACAGCGTCCTCGCCGGCGACCCCGCGGCCACGGGCGACGCGCTCGCGCACGTCGTCATGCCGGCCCTCGCCCTCGCCGTCGGCCCGGCGCTGGCGGTCGGCCGCGTGCTGCGCTCGAGCCTCACCGAGACCCTGCGCTCCGACCACGTCCGGACCGCCACGGCGAAGGGCCTCACCGAGTCGCAGGTGCTGCGCGGGCACGTGCTGCGCAACTCCCTCGGCGCGTCCCTGTCGATGGGGGCCCTGCAGCTCGGGTTCATGTTCGGCGGGGTGCTGCTCGTCGAGGGCGTCTTCACCTGGGGCGGCCTCGGCTCGTACCTGTCGGCCAGCCTGCCCGTGTCCGACTTCCCCGCCGTGGCCGGCGTCACGTTCGTCCTTGGCGGCCTGTACGTTGCCGTCAACACGGCCGCCGATGTCCTGCAGTCCGTCGCCGACCCGAGGATCTCCGTCTCTTGAGCACCCCACCGCCTGCCCAGCCCGCCCAGCCTGCCCAGCCAGCCCTGCCCGCCCGCACCGCCGGCCCGCGCCGCCGTGGCGCGGCGGCCACCACCGCCGTCGTCGTCCTCGCGCTGTCCGGCTGCGCGCTCGACGCCCCGGCCGGCACGACGACCGACGACGCGACCACCCTCCGGCTCGCCGAGACCGGCGAGTACGACACCCTCAACCCCCTCGAGTACCCCCTGGGCATCACGTCGAAGCTGTACGACGGGCTCGTCGCGGTGGGGCAGGACGGGGAGCTCGAGCCCGGGCTGGCCACCGAGATGCCGGTGCCGGGCGACGACCTCACGACGTGGACGGTCACCCTCCGCGAGGGCGTCACCTTCAGCGACGGCTCGGCGTTCGACGCCGACGACGTGGTCGCGGCGTACGACGCCGTGCGCGACCCGGCCCAGGGGTCCTGGATGAGCGCGGACTACGCGATGATCGAGGAGGTCGTGGCCACCGGCCCCGCCACCGTCCGGTTCGAGCTGGCCTACCCGTACGCGGGCCTGCCGGCGCGGCTCACGCTGGGCATCCCTGCCTCCGAGGCGCTCGGCGCCACCGTGGTCGACTCGCCCCTCGCGGACGAGCCGGTGGGCACCGGCCCGTACGTGCTCGCCGAGTGGCGTCGCGGCGAGTCCCTGACGCTGGAGGCGCGCGAGGACTGGTGGGGCGGCACCCCCGAGGTCACGACCATCCACCTGGCGTTCGTCGCCGACGAGAACGCCCGCGCGCAGCGGGTCCGCTCCGGCGACGTCGACGGGGCCCAGCTCTCGCCGAGGACGGCGACGGAGCTCGACGGCGTCGCGGGTCTGGAGCTCGTGACCAACCCGTCGGGCGACTTCCGCGCGATCTCGCTGCCGCAGACGCTGCCCTTCTTCGCCGACCCGGACGTGCGGACCGCCCTCAATCTCGCCACCGACCGGCAGGCGATGGTCGACGGGATCCTCGCCGGGCACGGCGAGGCGATCGCCACGCCGTTCACCCCCGCGCAGGGCGACGCCTACGAGCAGACGGCCACGTTCGAGCACGACCCCGACGCGGCCGCGGCGCTGCTGGACGAGGCCGGGTGGACGCTCGGGGCGGACGGCACCCGCGCCAAGGACGGGGTCTCGTTCGCGTTCACGGTCATGTACTTCGCCGAGGACACGCTGCGCCGCGACGTGGCGCAGGCGTTCGCCTCCGACCTGGCCGGCCTCGGCATCGACGTCTCCCTGGAGGGCGTCGACCGCCCCTACGCCGTCACCGCGATGGACCAGAAGGCCTTCGTGCTCGGCGGGGGCGACATGCCGTACGACCCGGACGCCCAGGTCTACCGGCAACTGCACTCGGACTACGCCGTCTTCGACACCGACGACGCCTACTCCAACCCGTCCGGCTACGCCGACGACGAGGTGGACCGCCTCCTGGAGGAGGCGCGCCGCGAGCCCGACGCGGACGCCCGCGCCGCGACGTACCGGCTGCTGCAGGAGCGGCTCGTGGAGAACCCGCCCCTGGTCACCGTCTTCGCGCTCGAGCACACGTACGTCGCCCGCGGCCTCGACGCGTGGGACGGCGTGGGGCACGTGCTGGAGCCGCACGAGCACGGCGTGGCGTGGGGCCCGTGGTTCGACGTGCAGCACTGGACGCGCCGGTGACGCGGACCGTCGCCGCGCTGCGCCTGACCGGCCGGCGGCTCGGGTGGGCCGTGCCGCTCGTCGTGCTCGTGAGCCTGGCCGTGTTCGCGCTCGCCGCGGCCTCGCCCACCGACGCGGCGTCGGCGTTCCTGGGTGCCCGCGACGAGTTCACGGGCGGCGCGGCGCGCGGCGGCGTGGAGGGGCTCGTGGCGGGGACACCGTGGCTCGACGCCTGGTGGCGGTGGGTCACCGGGGCGCTCGGCGGAGACCTCGGCACCTCCACGACCGGCCGGGCGCCCGTCGCAGCGGTGGTGGCGGCGCGGCTGCCCTGGACGTTGCTGCTCATGGTCTCCGGGCTGGTCGTCGCCGTCCTCCTCGCCGTGCCGGTGGCGTTGCTGGCCGCACTGCGCCCGCACGGGGTGCTCGCCCGGCTCCTCAGCGGCGGCCTGTGGGCGCTCTCGGCCGTGCCGGCGTTCCTCGTCGCGATGGTGCTGATGAGCGTGCTGTCGCTCGGGCTCGGCTGGTTCCCGGCCGGAGGGCTGACCGACCCGGGCGCCCCGGTGACGGCCGCGCAGGTGGGCACGCACCTGGTGCTGCCGGTGCTCGCCGTCGCGGCGTCGCAGCTGCCCTGGATGGCGCTCCACCTGCACCGGGGCATGGCCGAGCACCTGCGGACCCCGTCCACCGAGGCCGCCCGGCTGCGCGGGGTCGCGGAGTGGCGGGTGCTGCTCCGCCACGTGCTGCCGACGGCGGCCGTCCCGACGCTCGCGATCGCGGGCGCGCGGCTGCCGGAGGTCGTGGCCGGGTCGGTGCTCGTCGAGGAGATCTTCTCCTGGCCCGGGCTGGGCAGCGCGCTGGTCGACGCCGCGCTCGCCCAGGACTTCACGCTGCTCGCGGCGTCGACGGTGCTGCTCGTCGTGGTGGCCGTGGTCGGCGGGCTGCTGGCCGACCTCTGCCTCGTGCGGATCGACCCGAGGACGGACGCCGATGCGCTCTGACACGCTCCCCGCCCGCCCCGTCCGTCCGTCCCGGCTGGTCCGCCCGGTGCCGTGGCACGCGCTCGCCGCCGGGGGTCTGGCCCTGCTGGTGGCCTACGCGGTGGTCGTCCCGCTGCTGCCCGTCGACATCGACCACGTCGACTACGCCACCGGCGCCACCGGCCCGTCGTGGGCACACCCGTTCGGCACCGACCTCACCGGGCGCGACCTGTTCGTGCGCTCCGCGCACGGGCTGCGCATCTCCCTGCTCGCGGCGCTCGCCGGCGCGACCAGCGCCGTGGTCGTGGGCGCCCTGGTGGGCGCCGGCTGCGCGCTGGCGGGCGGGCGCCTGGACCGCTGGGGGATGCGGGTCGTGGACGGCGTCAACGCCGTGCCGCACCTGCTGCTCGGGATCGTGGTCGCGTCCGTGCTGCGCGGGTCGTTCCTCACCATCGTGCTGGTGGTCGCCGCCACGCACTGGACCCAGACGGCCCGCCTCGTGCGCGCCGAGCTCCTGGCGGTCGGGACGTCGGACTTCTACCGCGCGGCGGTCGCGCAGGGGTTCACCCGGCGCCAGCTGCTGCGCCACCACGCGGTGCCGCGGGTCGCCGCGCAGCTCGCCGTGGCGCTGGGCCTGCTGGTCCCGCACGCCGTCTGGCACGAGTCCACGCTGACGTTCCTGGGCCTGGGGCTGCCGCCGCACGAGCCGTCGCTGGGCGTGCTCCTCGACCTGGGGCAGCAGGCGCTGCTCTCCGGGGCGTGGTGGACGCTCGCGGCCCCCGCGGGGCTGCTCGTCGCCGTCACCGTCTGTCTCTCCGGCTGCCTGGCAGGCCGGACGAAGGAGCACCATGACTGACGCCCCGCACCTCGACGTCGCGCACGACCCCGCCTCGGTCTCCGTGCGGGGTCTGACGGTCACCCACGGGGACGTGCCGGTGCTCGACGGCGTCGACCTGGACCTCGTCCCCGGCGAGGTGCACGTGCTGCTCGGACCCTCGGGCGCCGGCAAGACCACCGTGCTGTCGGCGCTGACCGGGGCGCTCCCGCGGCGGTCGCGTGCCGCCGGCACCGCCGTCCTGACGGCGGGCCGCCGACAGGTCGACCTGCTGGCCGCGTCGGCCCGCACCCACCGTCGGGCCGTGCGCGGGAGGCTGGTCGGGATCGCGCCCCAGGGGGCGGGCGCCGCGTTCACCCCGACGTCGACGATCGCCGCCCAGCTCCGTGAGGCGCAGGGGGTGGCGGCGCCGGGCCGGGCACGACTCGGCGCCGCGCACCCGCACCGCGTGACCGGCGGCGGGCAGCAGCTCGTCGATCTCGCCCACACCGCCGGCGTCGACCCGGCGTGGCTGCGCCGCTACCCGCACCAGCTCTCGGGTGGCCAGCTCGCGCGGCTGAACCTCGTCGCGGCCATGGTCAACCACCCGCCCGTGCTCCTCGTGGACGAGCCCACGTCCGGGCTCGACGACGACGCGGCGCAGACGGTCGGGCTGCTGCTGTCCGCCTACGCGCGGGCCGGGCACAGCGTGCTGGTCGTGACGCACGACCTCGCGCTGGCCCGGCGCAGCGGCAGCACCGTCACGCGCCTGGCCGCCGGGCGGGTCGTCGCCCGGGGGAGGGCGGACGAGGTCGTCGCCGGCGTGGCGCCCGCGCCGCGCGAGGCGGCCGCCCTGGACCCGGGCGCCCCCGCGCTGGCCGCGCACGCCGTGGCCGTGCGGCGGGGCGGCGCCGCCGTCCTCGGCCCCACGGACCTCGCCGTCCGACGGGGCGAGGTCGTCGGGCTCACCGGCCCGTCCGGTGTGGGCAAGTCGACCCTCGCGTCGGTGCTGGCCCAGCTCGAGGTGCCCGGCGCCGGGCACGTCGCGGTGGCGGGGGTGCGCGTCGACGGCGCGGGCCTCGACCTGCCGCCCGCGCAGCGCCGGCGGGTCGGCTGGGTGTCCCAGCACCCCCGCACCGCGGTGGACGACCGCCTGACCCTGCGCCAGGCGATCGAGCTGCCGGCGCGCCTGGCCGGGCTGCCGGTCGACGCGGTCGCGCTGGCGCGCGACGTCGGGCTGGGCCCCGGGCTGCTCGCGCGCCGCCCCCACCAGGTGTCCGGCGGCGAGCTGCAGCGCGCCTGCGTCGCGCGGGCCCTGGCCCTGCGGCCGGAGTACCTCGTCCTCGACGAGGCGACGTCCATGCTGGACGCGGGCACCGCCGCCGACCTGCTCGCCGTCGTCGACCGCGCCGCGCGGGCGGGGACGGGCGTGCTCCTCGTGAGCCACGACCTCGGTACCCTGCGGTCGCTGTGCGACCGCGTGCTCACCCTCCGCGAGGGCGCTGACGGCGCCGTGCTCGCCCCGATCGACAACGAACCCGTCCCGACCCGCGAGAAGAGCACACGATGACCACCACCGTCGCCGGATTCCACGGCACGACCGGCAACGTCGGCGTCAAGGACGGCGTCCCGGACGCCAGCCTCGTGTACGCCCCCGGAGCCACCACCTCGTCCGCCGTGTTCACGCGGTCGCGGTTCGCCGGACCCAGCGTGCGCGTGAGCCGGGAGGCCGAGACCCGCGCGCTGCGGGCGGTCGTCGTCGTGTCCGGCAACGCGAACGTCGCCACCGGCGCGCGCGGCGCCGACGACGCGCGGGAGCTCCAGGAGTGGGCGGCCCGGACGGCCGGGTGCCGCCCGGAGCAGGTGCTCGTCGCCTCGACGGGCGTCATCGGCGTGCCATACCCGATGGCGGGCATGCGCGACGGCCTGGCCGCCCTGCCCGCGGCCGGTCCGGTGGACCTCGACGCCGTCGCCCGCGCGATCATGACGACCGACACCCTCCCCAAGGTGTCCGAGCGTCGCGTCGGGGAGGCCCGCATCGTCGGGATCGCCAAGGGCGTCGGCATGATCGAGCCCGACATGGCGACCATGCTGTCGTTCGTCTACACCGACGCCGAGGTGCCCGCCGACGACCTCGACCGCGTCTTCCGCGCCGTGGTGGAGCGCACCTACAACGCCGTGAGCATCGACACCGACACGTCCACGTCGGACACGGCGGCGGTCTTCGCGTCGGGGCTGGCGGGCGCTGTCGACCTCGACGCCTTCCACGCGGCGCTCCTGGAGGTCTGCACCGACCTGGTGACCGCGATCGCGTCCGACGGCGAGGGGTCCTCCACGCTGATCCGGGTGCGCGTGACCGGTGCCCGCGACGACGCGCAGGCCAAGCGGGTGGGCAAGTCGGTGGTCAACTCGCCGCTCGTGAAGACCGCCGTGCACGGCGCCGACCCGAACTGGGGCCGCGTGGCGATGGCGGTGGGCAAGTGCGACGAGCCCGACATCCTCGAGGAGCGGGTGCGGATCGCGTTCGGTGGCATCGAGACCTTCCCCGACCTGCCCACGCCGGAGCGCCGCCGGGCCGTGGAGGAGTACCTCGGGGGCGACGACGTCCTCATCGAGGTCGACCTCGGCATCGCGTCCGGGGACTTCACGGTGTTCGGCTGCGACCTCACCGCCGGGTACGTCCGGATCAACGCCGACTACACCACCTGAGCGCCATACTGACGGCATGACGACGGCGACGAACCCGGTGGAGCGGCTGCGGCTGCGGCTGGGTGACGCGCTGTTCGAGAAGGTCGCGGGCCCGGAGGCGGAGGCCTCGCGCGACCGGATCCACCTGACCCCGGGTCCGCGATGGTTCCCGCCGGACGGCCCGGTCGGGCGGGTGCACGCGGACGCGTCCATGTTCGTCGGCGGGCTGCGGGCCCTGCTGCTGCAGTCGCTGCACCCGCTGGCGATGGCGGGCGTGGCGGGGCACTCGGGCTACCGCGGCGACCCGTGGGGCCGGCTGGAGCGGACGGCGACGTTCCTCGCGACGACGACGTTCGGCACCGCCGACGACGCGCAGGCCGCGATCGACCGGGTCCGGTCGGTGCACGACCGCGTGCGCGGCAAGGCGCCGGACGGGCGGCCCTACCGGGCGGGCGACCCGCACCTGCTGACCTGGGTGCACGCCGCGGAGGCGGACTCGTTCCTCACCGCGCACCAGCGGTTCGGGGAGCGGCCGCTCACGGCGGTCGAGGCGGACGAGTACGTGGGGCAGGTCGCGCGCGTCGCGCGGGCGCTGGGCGCCGTCGTCGTACCTGGGACGGTGGCCGAGCTGCGCGAGACGATCGAGGCGTACCGGCCGGAGCTGGAGGCGTCGCCGGCCGCGCTCGACACGGTCCGCTTCCTGCTGCGCGAACCGCCGCTGCCGCGCGCGGCCCGCCCGCCGTACGCGCTGCTCGTCGCCGGCGCGGTCTCGACCCTCCCCGCGTGGGCGCGGGACGAGCTCGACGTCGACACCTGGTTCCGTCGCTCCCTCGGCGGCCCGGCGGGCGCGCTCGCCACCCGCGCCGTGCGGTGGGGGATGGGCACCTCGGAGAAGACCCGGGCCTACCCGCGCGCAGGTGTCCCCGCGGCGACGCCCGGCTGACGCCTGCCTGTCGCCCGGCTGACGTCCGGCCGACGCCCGCGTGACGGGCCGGGAGCGCTGGTGACCTGCGGGGACAGCGCCGATGAACGTTGCCCGAACGCTTCGTCGGCGCCCCGACTCATCCGGACATCTCGGACAGGGCGGTTCCTAGAGTCGCGGCTGTGACCACCGTCGTGACCCCACGGCCGTCCGGCCTCCCGGACGCCCCGTCGGCCCGGGCGGGCACCCCGCCCGCAGGCCCACCACCCGCCGCCACCCGCACGCGCAGCCGGCTCGCCGCCCGCCGTCGTCGGAACGCCCTGCTGTGGGCGCTGCTGCTCGCGGGCCCGAACGTCGCCCTCATCCTCGTCTTCGTCTACCGCCCGCTGCTGGAGAGCCTGTACCTCTCGACGCTGCAGTGGAACCTCGGCTCTCCCGCCGCCCGCTTCGTCGGCCTCGGGAACTACGTCGAGTGGTTCACCGCGCCGACCACGGGCCGGATCGTCACCACGACGCTCGTCTTCACCGTCACGACCGTCGGCGGCGCGATGGTGCTGGGCCTGGGCCTCGCGCTGCTGCTGAACCGGCGGCTGCGGGGCCGCGGCGTCGCGCGCACGGTCGCGTTCGCCCCCTACGTGCTGAGCGGCTTCGCCGTCGGCATCCTGTGGCTGTTCATGTTCGACCCGCGCTACGGCCTGGTCCAGGAGCTGCTCGGCTGGGTCGGCCTCGACTCGCCCGCCTGGTACACGGCGCGCCCGTGGCCGCTGGTCATGGTGATCGTCGTCTACCTGTGGAAGAACCTCGGGTACGTCGCCCTCATCTACCTGGCCGGCCTCCAGGCCGTGCCGCAGGACCTGCGCGACGCCGCCGCGCTCGACGGCGCGTCCCCCGCCCGCACGCTGCGCTCGATCGTGCTGCCGCTGCTCACGCCGACCACGTTCTTCCTGCTGGTGACGATGATGCTCGCGTCGCTGCAGTCGTTCGACATCATCAAGGCGATGACCCAGGGCGGCCCCCTGGGTTCCACGACGACGCTCATGTACTCGATCTACGAGGAGAGCTTCGTGAACGGCCGCGCCGGGTACGCGTCCGCCGTCGCCACCGTCCTGTTCCTCGTGCTGCTCGCCGTCACCGCGGTGCAGATGCGGTACGTCCAGCGGAAGGTGCACTACGCATGAGCGCGGTCACGCTCGACCGGCGGATCCCCGGACGCCCGGCACGACGACGGTCGCCGCAGGTCGGCGGCTACGTGACGATGCTCTTCGCGACCGTCGTGCTCGGCCTGCCGCTGGTCTGGCTGCTCCTCGCGAGCCTCAAGACGCCCGAAGAGCTCTACCAGGTGCCGCTGCAGTGGCTGCCCGGGTCGCCGAGCCTCGACAACTACGCGCAGGCGGCGGGCGCGATCCCGCTCGGCCGGCTGCTGGCGAACAGCATCGGCCTGACCGTCGTCGGCGCGGGCCTCAAGGTCGCGCTCGGCCTGGCCTGCGCGTACACGCTGGTCTTCCTCGACTTCCCGTTCAAGAAGCTCGTGTTCGGGCTGGTCATCGCGACGCTGATGATCCCGCCGCAGATCACGATCATCCCCAACTACACGCTGGTGGCGAGCCTGGGCTGGCTCAACACCTACCAGGGCATCCTCGTGCCCGGCCTGGCCAGCGCGTTCGGCACGTTCCTGTTCCGGCAGCACTTCCTCACGCTGCCGGCGTCCATCCTCGAGGCGGCCGAGCTCGACGGCGCCGGGCACTGGCGCAAGCTGTGGAAGTTCGTCGTGCCGATGAGCACGCCGACACTCGCGGCGGTCGCGCTGGTCTCCGTCGTGACCGAGTGGAACGACTACCTCTGGCCGTTCCTCGTCGTCGACCACGCCGACAAGATGACGCTCCCCGTCGGCCTCACGCTGCTGCAGAACACCGACGGCATGTCGAACTGGGGCGTCCTGCTGGCCGCGACGGTCGTCGTGACGCTGCCCATCCTGCTCGTCTTCCTGATCCTCCAGCGACGGCTCGTCGCCGGACTGACCGCGGGCGCCGTCACGGGCTGAGCGCCCGCGACCTCCACCCCCGCACCACCCCGAACCAAGGAGCACGTGTGTCCCACCGTCCTGCCCGCCGCACCCGCACCGCCGTCGCGGCGCTCGCCGCGGTCTCGGCCCTCACCCTCACCGCCTGCGGCGGCCCGAGCGTCGGCGCCACCGCGACCGACGACGCGTCGGCCGAGGCCGTCGACTGGTCCCAGGTGGAGCCCGCCCAGGAGATCACCTGGTGGAGCAACCACCCGGGCCAGTCGCAGGAGCTCGAGCAGCAGCTCATCGACGACTTCACCGCGGAGTCCGGCATCGAGGTCGACCTCGTGACCGCCGGCGCCGACTACGACGAGGTCGCCCAGCGCTTCCAGGCCGCCTCGCAGACGGACGAGCTGCCGGACCTCGTCATCGCGTCCGACGTGTGGTGGTTCCGGTACCACCTGAACGACCAGATCATGCCCGTGGACGACGTCATGGAGTTCCTCGACGCCGACGCGGAGGACTTCCAGCCCGCCCTCTACGCGGACTACGAGTACGACGACCAGCACTGGGCGGTGCCGTACGCCCGCAGCACCCCGCTCTTCTACTACAACAAGGACCTGTGGACGAAGGCCGGCCTGCCCGACCGCGGCCCCGAGACCTGGGACGAGCTCGTCGGGTGGGACGCGAAGCTGAAGGGCGAGGTGCCGAAGGGCGGCTCGACCTTCGGCCTCTCGACCGGCCCGTCCTGGGGCGCGTGGTGGTTCGAGAACATGATCTGGGGGCAGGACGGCGCCTACTCCGACGGCTTCGACCTCACGCTCGACACCCCGGAGGCGGTCGCGGGCGGCGAGTTCGTGCGCGACCTGTTCCACGGCTCGGGCGTCGCGACGCTCTCCGCCGACGACGCGATGGCGGACTTCTCGTCCGGCCTGATCGCCTCGACGATCGGCTCGACCGGCTCGCTCAAGGGCGCGCTCGACGCCGCGTCGTTCGAGGTCGGCACGGCCTACCTGCCGGACGGCCCGAAGGGTGGCGGCACCCCGACCGGCGGCACCGGCCTCGCCATCCCGTCGTCGAAGACGCCGGAGCAGCAGCTCGCGGCGGCGATGTTCCTCGAGTTCCTCACGAACACCGAGAACACGGCGACGTTCTCCCAGGCCACGGGCTACATGCCGGTGCGCACGTCCGCCGTCGAGAGCGACGCGATGAAGCAGACCTACGAGCAGACGCCGCAGTTCCGCACCGCCGTCGACCAGCTCGCCGACAAGGCCCGCGTGCAGGACGACGTCCGCGTCTTCGTGCCGGGCGCCGACGCGCTGCTCAACGAGGCGCTGGAGCAGATCGTCATCGAGGACGCCGACCCGAAGGCGGCGTTCGAGGCCATCGCGCCGCGCATCGAGACGGCGTACACCGAGAACGTGGAGCCGTACCTGTGACGGGCACGGCAGGGCTCAGCGAGGCCGACGGCACGCTCCGGCCGCGCGTCGTCGCGCACCGCGGCAACAGCGCCGTCGCGCCGCAGAACACGCTCGCGGCGTTCGAGGCCGCCGCGCGCGCGGGGGCGGACTCGCTCGAGATCGACGTCCGTCTCACCGCGGACGGCGAGGTCGTCGTCCTGCACGACGACACCGTCGACGCGACGACCAACGGCAGCGGCAAGCTGACGGACCTCGAGCTGCGCGAGGTGCGGCTGCTCGACGCCGGGTCGTGGTTCTCGCCCGCGTACGCGGGGCAGCGGGTGCCGACGTTCGCCGAGGTGATCGACCTGCTGCGCGTCCGTCCGCGCCTGGACCTGCTGCTCGAGGTCAAGGGCGCCTGGTCGGTGCAGGAGGTGCGCCGGGTCACCGGGCCGCTGCGCGAGGCGGGCCTCGCCGCCCGCACCGTGGCGCAGAGCTTCTGGCCCGAGACGGTGGCCGCGCTGCGGGACGCCGACCCGGGTCTGCGTCGCGGCCTGCTCGTCACCGCCGCCCGCGACGACCTGGTCGAGCGCTGCCGCGAGCTCGACGTCGTCATGTGCAACCCGCAGGGCACCGTGCTGCGCGACGACCCGGGCGTCGTCGCACGGCTGCACGACGCCGGCCTCGCCACCGCCGTCTGGACGCTGAACGAGCCCGAGCACTGGGCCGCCGCCGTCGCGCTCGGCGTGGACGAGATCATCACCGACCGCCCCGACCGCCTCGCGGGGTGGCTGGCCGGCCGCGTCGGCTGATCACGAGTTGTCAGGGCGAGCGCCGCGCATACGTGGCGCTGGTTCTGACAACTCGTGGGTGGGTAGGCTGGCGCGCGCATCGAAGCGCTTCGACGGTCCACGGGGGTATCGCGGCATGGCGGGTGGTCTGGCACGGCTCACGGACGAGCTGGGCATCCTGTACGGCGGGGACTACAACCCCGAGCAGTGGGACCGCGAGGTGTGGCGGGAGGACGTCGCGCTCATGCGGGAGGCGGGGGTCAACCTCGTCACGGTCGGCGTCTTCAGCTGGTCGCACCTCGAGCCGCGCCCGGGGGAGTACCGGTTCGCCTGGCTGGACGAGGTGCTCGACCTGCTGCACGACGCCGGCATCGCCGTCGACCTCGCCACCCCCGTCGCCTCCCCGCCGCCGTGGCTGGGCCACCGGCACCCGGGGTCGCTGCCCACGACGGCCGACGGCACGGTGCTGAGCTACGGGTCGCGCAACCAGTTCTGCCCGTCCTCGGACGCCTACCGGACCGCCGCCGCGGCGATCGCCGAGCAGGTCGCCGCCCGCTACGCCCGCCACCCGGCCGTCCGGATGTGGCACGCGGGCAACGAGTACGGCCAGGTCTGCTTCTGCGACCGCTGCGCCGAGCGGTTCCGCGACTGGCTGCGCGGCCGGTACGGCACGCTCGACGACCTCAACGCCGCGTGGGCCACCGCCGTCTGGTCGCAGGAGTACGGCGACTGGGCCGAGATCTTGCCGCCGCGCGTCGCGCCGTACCACCGCAACCCGGCGCAGGAGCTCGACTTCCGCCGCTTCGGCTCCGACCTGCTGCTCGACCTCTACCGCGAGCAGAAGGCGGTCGTGCGGCGGCACGACCGCGACCGCCCCGTCACCACCAACCTCATGGGGTTCTTCGGCGGCATCGACCCGCACGACTGGCGCGCCGACCTCGACGTCGTCGCCGACGACGCCTACCCGGACCCGGCCTCGCCCGACGCCGCCGCGGACGCGGCGCTCGTCAACCACCTGGCCCGCGGGCTGGCGGGCGGCGGGTCGTGGCTGCGCATGGAGCAGGCGGCGAGCGCGGTGAGCTGGCGCGAGCACAACCTCACCAAGTCGCCCGAGCGGCTGCGCACCGAGGTGCTCCAGGCGCTCGCGCACGGCTGCGACGGCGCCCTGTTCTTCCAGTGGCGCCAGGCGCGCTCCGGCCCCGAGCGCTTCCACTCCGCGATGCTGCCGGTCGCGGGTGCCGACACGGCCGTGCACCAGGGGGTCCGGAGCCTGGGAGCCGAGCTGCGCGCCCTGCGGGGCCTCGTCGGCGAGCCCGTCCACCGCCGCGTCGCGCTCCTGTGGGACTGGACGTCCTGGTGGGCCGCCACCCAGGTCGCGCTCCCGACGGCGCGCCTCGACCCCCTCGCCACCCTGCAGGCCTGGCACCGCGAGCTGTGGCGGCTGGGCGTCGTGGCCGACGTCGTGCCCGCGGACCGCGCGGACGTCGCGCTGCACGACTACGACCTCGTGCTCGCCCCCGCCCAGTACGTGCTCGACGACGACTCCGCGGCCCGCCTCGACGCGTACGTCGCGGGCGGCGGCCACCTCGTGTGGGGCCCGTTCGGCGGGGTCGCGGACGGGCTGTCGCACCTGCACGCCGGGCGCTCGCCCGCGCCGCTGCGGCACGTGCTCGGCGTCTCCGCGGAGGAGTGGGTGCCGCTGCCCGAGGGCGGCAGCGCGGTCGCGTGGTCCGGGGCGGGGGTGGAGGGCCTCCGCGGCACGGCGGCGACCCTCGGCGAGCGCACGCGGTCCGACGGCGCGGACGTGCTCGCCACCTACGACGACGGACCCTTGGCCGGCTGCGTCGCCGTCGCCCGGCACGCCCACGGGTCGGGCCGCACCTGGTACGTCGGGACCGCGCTCGCCGGGCCCGCCGGCGGCCTCGGTGACGTGCTGCGCGCCGCGCTGGACGACGCGGGGGTGCCCCTCGGCGGGCAGGGACCCGGCGTCGAGACCGTGTGGCGCGGCGGCGTCCTCGTCGCGATCAACCACGCCGACCGGTCGACGACGCTCGATCTCGCCGCGGCCCGGGCGGTGGGCCCCGCCGCCGTGCCCACCGCCGTGCTCACCGACCTGCTCACCGGCGCGCGGCACGACGGTTCCGCGACCCTCCCGCTCGCGCCGTACGACGTCGTCGTCCTCTCCACCGGCCGGGCGTGAAAGGTTCATCCGAGAAGATGTCACCTCCCGGAAACGCTGTTTGATCCCACGGAAACCGTCGCTCCCTACCGTCGTCCCGACGCGCCGTCCAGGCGCCCGGTGACGGAAGGGGACGACCGATGTCCGACGCATCACCCAGCACCACCGAGAGGCACCCGGTCGACCAGGTGCCACGGTTCGCGCGGCTGTTCCCGCTCGGGCTGCAGCACGTGCTCGCGATGTACGCCGGGGCGGTGGCGGTGCCGCTCATCGTGGGCGGCGCGCTCGGCTACTCCGCCCAGGACCTGGCGTTCCTCATCAGCGCCGACCTGTTCGTCGCGGGGATCGCGTCGATCATCCAGTCCCTCGGGTTCTGGCGGTTCGGGGTGCGGCTGCCGCTCATGCAGGGCGTGACGTTCGCCGCCGTCGGCCCGATGATCACCATCGGCACCACCTACGACATCACCGCCGTCTTCGGTGCCACCATCGCGTGCGGCCTCTTCATGATCCTCGTCGCACCGTTCTTCTCGGCGCTGCTGCGGTTCTTCCCGCCGATCGTCACGGGCACGGTCATCCTCATCATCGGCGTCTCGCTCATGGACGTCGCCGCCGGCTGGATCACGAACAACGGCGAGACGGCCGCGCCGTCCGACCTGGCGCTCGCGGCCGGGACGCTGCTGTTCATCGTGCTGGTCGAGCGGTTCGCGCCACCCGCGCTCGCGCGCCTCTCGGTGCTGCTGGGCCTCGCCCTCGGCACGCTCGCCGCGCTGCCGATGGGCAAGGTCGACTGGTCAGGCGTGGGCGAGGCTGGCTGGTTCGCCGTCGTGACGCCGTTCCACTTCGGCCTCCCGACGTTCCCGCTGGCCGCGGTCGTGTCGATGCTGGTCGTGGGGCTGGTGATCATGACCGAGACCACGGGCGACATGATCGCCGTCGGCGAGATCACCGGGCGTCCGGTGACCAAGCAGCGGCTCGGCGACGGGCTGCGCGCCGACGGGCTGTCCACCATGATCGGCGGCCTGTTCAACACCTTCCCGTACACCGCGTTCGCGCAGAACGTGGGCCTCGTCAGCCTCACGGGGGTCGCGTCGCGCTACGTCGCGACGATGGCCGGCGGCATCCTCGTCGTCCTGGGCCTGGTGCCCAAGGTCGGCGCGGTGGTCGAGGGCGTGCCCAGCGCCGTGCTCGGCGGCGCGGGGATCGCGCTGTTCGGCATGGTCGCGGCGTCCGGCATCCGGTCGCTCACCAAGGTGACGTTCACCAGCAAGAACATCCTCGTGGTCGCGGTGTCCCTCGGGGTCGCCATGCTGCCCACCGTGCGCCCGGAGATCTACGCGGAGTTCCCCACGTGGTTCCAGCTGATCTTCGACTCCGGCATCAGCGCCGGCGCGATCAGCGCCATCCTGCTCAACCTGCTGCTCAACGGCGACCAGCTCCGGCGGTCGCCGGACCCGGCGCCCGACCCGGTGCCCGATCCGGCGCCCGACGCCGAGCTGGAGCCGGCCGCGGCTCAGGCCCCGACGTCGCCGTCCACGTAGAACCAGCGGCCGTCCTCGCGGACGAACCGGCTCACCTCGTGCAGGCGGCCGCGCTCACCCGTGGCCGCCTGCACGTACTGCGCGACGAACTCCACCTCGCCGCCGTCGTCGAACGGGCCCCCGGCGTGGGTGGCGAGCACGACGAGGCGCCGCCACCGCTGGTCGTCGTCGAGCTCCAGCGACGGCGGGCGCGTGCGCGGGTGCCACGTGGCGCGCAGGTAGGCGGCGTCACCGACGGCGAACGCGGTGTAGCGCGAGCGCATCAACGCCTCCGCGGTGGGGGCGGGCCGGTCGCCGCGCAGCAGCGGCCCGCAGCACGCGCCGTAGGTGTCGCCGGAGCCGCAGGGGCAGCGGTCGTCGTCGAGCACGGGTCCTCCTGGGGGTCGGTGCGTCGGGTCGGGTGCGTCGGGTCAGTGCGCGCCGGGCAGGCGCGGGTTGAACCGCTCCTCGCCGAGGGCGACGAGCAGCGCCAGCAGCACGACGACGGCGCTCGCGAGCGGCACGACGCGCACGTCGACGGCGGCGACCAGCGCCGCACCCAGCCCGGAACCGGCCGCGATGCCCACGTTGAACATGGACGAGGAGATGGCCACCCCCATGTTGGTCGAACCAGGGGCGACGAGCATCACGCGGTGCGACAGGGCGGGTGGCACGCAGGAGAACGAGAACCCGAAGAGCGCCAGGGACGCGACGGCGGCGACCGGCTGCTCGCCGAACACCCACAGGCCCAGCAGGGCCGCGGTGAGCACGGCGAGCGCCACCAGCAGCACCGCCACGGGTCGGGCGTCGATGAACCGGCCCACGACGATCGTGCCGATCACGCCGGCCGCGCCCTGCAGGAGCAGCAGCCGGGCCATGTCCGACTGCGCGAAGCCGGTGACCTCGATGAAGTACTGCGTGACGAACGTGATGACGCCGAACGCGCCGGTCAGCACCAGGCCGGTCGTGACCATCTGGAACCCGAACCGGCGCCGGCTGGGGTGCGGCGCCCGGCTGGCGCCGCCCTCGGACGGCGCCATCGTGGGGAACAGCGCCAGCACGACGAACGTCACCACGAGCGACAGGACCGCGACGGCGGCGAACGTCCACCGCCATGAGGTGTGCTCGCCGAGCCACGTCCCCGCCGGCACGCCGAGCACGGGAGCGAGCGAGTTGCCGAGGGCGAGGCGCGTCATCACCCTGCCGCGCACCACGGGCCGGAACAGCCCGGTCGTCGCGGGCACCACGGCCGCCCAGAACAGGGCCTGCGCCGTCGCCGTCACGAGGCGGGCGGCCAGCAGCTGCTCGTAGCTGGGGGCGAGCGCGGCCCACAGCGTCGCGACGGCGGCCACGCCCGCGCACGCGGACAGCACCCACCGGCGCGGCACGCGTCGCGCCCAGTGCGCCAGCGGCACCGTCGTGACCAGCACCACCAGCGCGTACGCCGTGACGAGCAGGCCGATCTCGGACGTCGACCGGCCCAGGTCGGGGGCCATGAGCGTGAGCAGTCCGGACGGCAGCGACTCGACGGTGACGAACAGGAACGTCGACAGCGCCATCGCGACCAGGATGATCGTGGCGCGACGCTCGTCGACAGGGGGCGTGATGGCGGACGCCGGCGCGTGGGGAAGGTTCTCGGTCATGGGGATCGAGACGATCGTAGGCGCGAGTCGTCAGGACCAGGAGCATGAATACCGTGACCTGGTCCTGACAGCTCGCGCGGGTGGGGTTGCGGTGGGCGGCGGCGTTCCGGATTCTCGGAGGGTGCCCACGCTGGCGGAGCTGCTGACCGACGTCGCCGGGGAGCTCTACGCCCTCGAGCCGGCGGCGTTCGTCCCCGCGCGCGACGCGCGCGCCGCCGCCCTGCGCGCCGACGGCGAGGACGAGGCGGCCGACCGGGTGAAGCGGCTGCGCAAGCCGTCGACGGCGGCCTGGGTGGTCAACCTCCTCGCGCGCGCCGACGCCGCGCAGGTGGAGCAGGTGGTCGAGCTCGGCGCCGCGTTCCGCGAGGCGCAGGACGACCTCGACGGCAAGCGCCTGCGCGAGCTCACGCGCCAGCGGCGGCTGCTCGTCGCCGCGGTCGCCGCGCGGGCGCGATCGCTCGCCGTCGAGACCGGAGCGTCCGTCTCGGGCGCGGTCCTGGCGCAGGTGGAGGCCACGCTCACCGCCGCGATGATCGACGCCGACGCCGGCCGCGCCGTCCGCGGCGGGTTGCTGGTCGGGCCGCTGCAGGCCACCGGCATCGGGCGGGCCGACGTCGCGTCCGCCGTCGCCGTCCCCGACGCGCTCGGCATCGCGCCCGTCGACGACGACGGCGCGCCGTCGCGGCACCTGCACGCGGTGCCCGACCTCCCGGGCGGGGCGCGCGCCGGCCGCCGGCGACGGGGCCCGTCGAGGAAGGACGACGACGCGGCCGCCGAGGAGCAGGCCGCGCAGGAGGCGGCCCGGCAGCAGGCGGAGCAGGAGCTCGCCGACGCGGAGGACGACGTCGCCGCCGCGCGCGACGCCGGCAGCGCGGCGGCCGCGGAGGTGGGCCGCATCGAGGGCGTCGCGCACCGCACCGACGCCGAGCGCGACGCCGTCCGTCGTCGCCTCGCCGAGCTGGACGACGAGGCCGCGGCCGTCGACGCCGAGCTGCGCGGCGCCGTCGTCGCCCGCCAGCGCGCCGAGCGCACCCTGGCCGACGCCACCCGCCGCCGCGACGAGGCCGCCGCCCGCCTCGCCGAGGTAGTCCCGCAGACGCCGAGGTAGTTCGGACCCTGCCGAGGTAGTACCGAACCTGCCGAGGTAGTACCACCTCGGCGTCCGGCGGACGGCGGAGGCGACGACGGCGGATCTCCGTCGCCCGACGGATCCGCCCGGGCGGCCCGCCCTGCGAGGGTGGGTGCACCGACACCGAGGACGAAGGAGACACCATGCGCCGCCGCATGCGCACGCCCCTGACCGTCACGACCGCCGCCGCGCTCGCACTGGGCCTCGGCGCGCTGCCCGCGGGGGCGGACGAGCCGCCGGGCCCTTCGCCGTCGGCGGCTCTCGACGAGGACCGCTCGTCCGTCGCGCAGGCGGTGGCCGACGCCGTCGCGCAGGCGGAGCGCCAGGCTCGCGCGAGGACGTTCAGCGCGCCGAGCGAGGCGTCGGGACGGGCCGACGCCGTGACCGACGCTCTCGACCAGGCGCTCGCGGACACGGCGGCGGGCGTCCCGATCGGCGTCGTCGGCCGGGTCGACGCCCCGGGCCTGCACTGGAGCGGCGCGGACGGCACGCGCCGCCTGGACGGGCACGGGCCGGCGCGGTCGCAGGACCGGTTCCGCGCGGCGAGCAACACCAAGATGATGGTCTCGACGCTCGTGCTCCAGGAGGTCGAGCAGGGCACGTGGTCGCTCGACACCCCGGTGGTCGACGTCGTGCCCGAGGCGGCCGTCGTCGTCCCCGACGCGTACGAGGACGACGTGACGCTGGAGCTGCTGCTCACCCACCGCTCGGGCCTGCCGGACCACCTCGCCGCGCTCACCGCGAGCCGGATGACCGACCCGGAGGACTACGACGAGTTCTTCGACGTCCTCGGCGAGGAGTACACGACGGCGGACCACCTCGCCGCGATGGACGACCAGCCGTGGCTGTTCGAGCCCGGCACCGACGCCTCGTACTCCAACGCCGGCTACGTGCTGCTGGGCCTCGCGCTGGAGCACGCCACCGGGCAGGACGTCGAGCGCCTGCTGGAGAAGCGCGTCTTCAAGCCCGCCGGGATGCGGCACTCCGCGTACCCCGACGACCCGGGCTACCGGGGCCCGTTCCTGCGCGAGGCCGCGTACACGGGCGACCTCGGCGCCGGCTGGTACGGCCTCGACGGCTTCGACCCCAGCCTGTTCGGCTCGGCCGGCGCCGTCACCAGCACCACGGAGGACCTGCAGCGGTTCACCGAGGCGCTGGTGACGGGCGACCTGCTTGAGCCGGAGACCGTGACGGACGTCCTCACGCCGCGCACCGTCGACAGCCAGGTGCTGCCCGACTACGGGCTCGGCGTGTACCGCCTGCCCGACCCGTGCGAGGAGGGTGCGTGGCTGTACGGGCACGACGGCGCGTCGTTCGGCACGCTCAGCATCACGCTGACCTCGCCGGACGCCGAGCGCCAGGTCACCGTGGCCCTGACCGGCCGCGACCTGACGTCGCTGGAGTCCGACCTCGGCACCGCCCTGGTGCCCGCGCTGCTCGCCACCTGCTGACCCGCCGTACGACGTCGGTCAGTCGGCGGCGAGCTCGGCCGCGACGGGCGCGAGCAGGCGCCCGTCGTGGTCGAACATCGCCTGGTTCTCCCACGCGTTGCCGGACGCCGGGTCCTCCGGGTCCCAGCCGTTGCCCTCGACGGCCGTCCAGGCCGGCTCCCAGTAGACGGCGCCGAGGCCGCGACCGCCGGGGGCGGCGGCGACCGTGTCCTGCACGGCGCGGAACGCCGCCGCCTGGCCCTCGGGCGTGGCGGGGTAGCCGTCGACGAGCTGGTCCTCGGACGCGATGACGTTCTCCCAGGCCGGGTCGTCGTCCTCGAGCGTGAACGGGTACGCCGTCTCGACCACCATGACGTCGCGGTCGTAGCGCGCGGACAGGGTGCTGACGGCCCCCTGCAGGTCGGCGAGCGACCCGTGCCAGTAGCCGTAGTAGCTCAGCCCGACGACGTCGAACGGGACGTCGCGCGCGGTGACCTCGTCGAACCACCAGGTGAGCGAGTCGACGCCGTTGTTGATGTTCGTCAGGTGCAGGATCGTCCGCGTCGACGGCGAGACGGCCTTCACCGCGTCGTGGCCGGCGGTGAGGAAGCCGGCGAGGGCGTCCCACTGCGCGTCGGCGACGCCGTCGTCGGGGTCGACGTCCCACGTCTGGCCGTACGGCCACAGCATGCCGGGGTTGATCTCGTTGCCCACCTGCGCGTACGCGACGTCGACGCCCGCGTCGACGAGGGCGGCCATCACCTCGCGGGTGTGCGCGGCGAGCCGGTCGGTCATCGCGGCGACGCTCGACCCCGCCCACGCGGCCGGCACGCCCTGCGCCCCCGGGTCGGTCCACCGGTCGGAGTAGTGGAAGTCGACCATGACGTCCATGCCGGCGGCCTGGATCCGTCGCGCCGTCTCGACGACGTGCGTCACCTCGTTGTAGCCGTCGGCCGGGTCGACCCACACCTTGAGGCGGCCGAGGTTCATGCCGTGGTCGGCGAGGATCTCGACCGGGTCGCCGGGCGTGCCGTCGACGTCGGCGTACGCGGCGCCGTGGTCCTCGTTCTTCGCCAGGCCGGAGAGGTCGCCGCCGCGCACGTCGCGCGTCACCCGGCCGCGCTCGACGGCGACGTCGTCGACGCCCGCCCACGCGCCGCCCGCGTCGTCCGACGTCGCGACGGCGAGCGTGCAGTCGCCGCCGCGGCTCTTCGCGGAGACGGCGACGCGCACCCACGCGTCGTCCTGCAGCGACTGCGGCAGGGTGACCGTGCCGGACGTGCCGCCCGCGCAGGTCAGGGACAGCGTCGAGGTGTCCAGCCCGCCGGACTTCACCCAGGCGCTCGCCGTCCACCAGCCCGTCCCCAGGCGGCCGAGGCGCTGGGACGTCGTGACCTCGTAGGGCGTGTCCGACCAGTGCGTCAGCCGGTCGCCGGTGCGGCCGCCGGCCTCCGTCGTCGCGGCGGAGGCGTCGCCGGTGACGGTCCAGCCGTCCAGGCCGGAGAACCCTGCGTTCGTGGGCTCGACGGCGGACCGGCCGCCGGGCGCGGCCCCCGCCGGCGAGGCGAGGGCGGCCGCGAGGGCGGCGGAGAGGGCGGCGGCGAGCAGGCTCGTGGCGATCGTGCGGGTGCGGTGCGACATCATCGTCCTTTCGCGTCGGGCGAGCCGTCAGGGTCAGCGCCCGGTATGCCGGGCGCGTGCCCTGACAGCTCCTGTGGGCCCCGATCTGTCAGGACGAGCGCGGGGTATGCCCCGCGCTCGCCCTGACAGGTCGCGGGTCAGTGCGGGACGGGCGTGCGCAGCACGCGCGCCCCGCCGGCGGGGACGACGACGAAGCCTGCGACGCCCTCCCCGGTGAGCAGGTCGGTGGAGCCCGGCGCGACGTCGGGCAGCTTGGCGTCGGCGTCGGCGTGGTTGAGCGCGACGGTGAACACGGCTCCGTCCCCGTGCCTGCGCACGACCTCGAGCTCCGCGGGCAGGCCGGCGGGCGCGAGCCCCGCGTCGTCGTACACCCGCGCCATGAGGGGCGCGAGGGCGTCGACGTCCAGCCGCGTCGAGACGTACCAGCCGGTCCCCGCGCCGAGGGAGTTCCGCGTGACCGCCGCGGCGCCGGGCCGAGGGCCGCCGTCGTACGTGGCGACGACGTCCGCGTCGTCGAGCGCGAGGTCGTCGGCCCACACGTCGCCGGTCAGCGCGCCGTCGGACAGGCCGACGACGCCGAGCGTCTCGCCCTCCCGCAGCGGCAGGAACTCCTCGACGGTGAGGCCGAGCGCGCGGCGCAGCGGCGCGCCGTAGCCGCCTTCGTGCACGCGGTCGTGCTCGTCCACGACGGCGCTGAAGTAGCTGACCAGCAGCGTGCCGCCGCCCTCGACGTACCGGGCGAGGTTGTCGGCCGCGGCCGCCGTGAGCAGGTACGACGCCGGTGCGACGACGAGGCGGTAGCCGGACAGGTCCTGCTCCGGGTGCGCCATGTCGACGGTGAGCCCGTCGCGCCACAGCCGGTCGTAGAACGCCTCGGTGCGCTCGCGGTGCGACGCGTCGACGCTGGGGCGCCACTCGAGGTCCTGCGCCCAGTGCGACTCGTAGTCCCACAGCAGCGCGACGTCGGCGCGCACGCGAGACCCGCGCACCTCGCCGAGGCGGCCGAGCTCGGCGCCGAGCGCGCACACCTCGCGGAACACGCGGCTGCCCGTGCCGGCGTGGGGGAGCATCGCCGAGTGGAACTTCTCCGCGCCGCTGCGCGAGGCCCGCCACTGGAAGAACAGGATCCCGTCGGCGCCGCGGCCCAGGTGCGACAGGGCGTTGCGCCGCTCCTCGCCGGGCCGCTTGGCCACGTTGCGGGGCTGCCAGTTCACGGCCGAGCTGGAGTGCTCCAGGAGCAGCCAGGGCTTGCCGCCCGCGACCGACCGGGTGAGGTCGGCGGCCATCGCCAGACCGACGTGGCCGCGTGGGTCCGCGGCGGTGAGGTAGTGGTCGTCGGAGACGACGTCGACCTCGCGGCCCCAGGCCCACAGGTCGGTCGAGGGGCACGCCGTCGCCATGAAGTTGGTGGTGACCGGGACGTCGGAGTGCGCGCGGATCGCGTCGCGCTCGGCCACGAAGCACTCGCGCAGCATCGCGTCGGTGAACCGTGCGTAGTCGAGGCGCATCGCCGGGTTCGCGACGGTCGGCGTGGCCGACGGGGCGACGACGTGCTCCCACTCGCCGTACACCTGGCCCCAGAAGCGCGTGCCCCAGGCGGTGTTGAGCGCCTCCAGCGTGCCGTACCGGGCGCGCAGCCACAGGCGCCAGGCGCGCTGCGCGTGGTCGGAGTAGTCGTCGGAGACGGGTGCGCCGTACTCGTTGTGCACGTGCCACAGCACGACGGCGGGGTGGGAGGCGTAGCGCTCCGCCAGCGCGCCGGCGATCCGGGTGGCGGCGCGACGGTAGGCGGGCGACGACGGCGCGGCGGCGCCGCGCGAGCCGAACTCCAGCACGGTGCCGTCGCGCGTCACGACGCGCGAGTCCGGGTAGGTGCGGAAGAACCATGCCGGCGGCGACGCGGTCGGGGTGCCGAGGTCCACGCGGATGCCGCCGGAGTGCAGCAGGTCGAGCAGCCGGTCGAGCCAGCCGAAGTCGTACTCGCCCTCGCGCGGCTCCAGCAGCGCCCAGCTCCAGATCCCGACGCTCACCAGGGTGACGCCGGCCTCCTGCATGAGGGCGACGTCCTGCGCCCACACCTCCTCCGGCCACTGCTCCGGGTTGTAGTCGCCGCCGTAGGAGATCTCGTCGATGCCCGGCAGCCAGCCGTCGAAGTCCGGGCCGGGGCGGAGAGGCGTGGTCCGGGTGGGGGCGCCGCCCGGCAGCTCGAGGGGCGTGGCGTCGGGCATGGGAGAGGCTCCTCGCGTCGGTGCTGTGCTCGGCTTTCTGTGCCCGGTCACAGTCGTCGTGGCCGGGCAACGACTAGGTAACACCACGAAACCTGAAGTTGACAATCCCGGGAGCCGTGTCGCTACTGTGACCGTGCACAGCCACACTGTCGTGAGTCGCCCAGCGCTCCCTGCCTGACGCGGCGGTGCGATGGTCCTTGACGAGGAGGAGTCATGCGCCTGACCACAGGCACCCGGATCGCGGCCCTCGCCGCCGCCACCGCGCTGCTCGCGTCCGCCTGCTCCGGCGGTGGCGACGTCGCCGGCACGGACGACGGCGGGTCGGCCGCGGGCCCCGTCGAGCTCACCTTCTGGACGTGGACGCCGAACATGGAGAAGGTCGTCGACCTCTGGAACTCCGAGCACCCCGACATCACGGTCACGGTGAACAAGCAGGACGGCGGCGACCCCGCCGTCACCAAGCTGCTCACCGCGATCAAGGCCGGCTCGGGCGCGCCCGACATCATGCAGGCCGAGTACCAGAAGATCCCGCAGCTGGTGTCCTCGGACGCGCTCGCGGACCTCTCGGGCTCGCTGGGCGACGACGTCGCCGGGCACTTCGCCGACGGCGTGTGGGACGCCGTCACCCTCGGGTCGGACGCCGTCTACGCGGTGCCGCAGGACTCCGGGCCGATGCAGTTCTACTACCGGGCCGACATCTTCGAGAAGCTCGGCATCGACGTCCCCACCACGTGGGACGAGTACGCGGAGGCGGCGCGGAAGGTGCACGAGGCAGACCCGAAGGCGTACCTCGGCACGTTCTCCGCCAACGACGCGGGCTGGTTCGCCGGCATCACGCAGCAGGCCGGCGCGTCCTGGTACGGGATCGACGGCGACGCCTGGTCGGTGGACATCGACTCCGACGCCACGACGAAGGTCGCCGAGTACTGGGGCGGCCTCGTGGAGGAGGGCGTCATCGACAACAGGCCGATGTACACCCCCGAGTGGAACGCCGGCCTCAACGACGGCACCCAGGTGGGCTGGCTGTCGGCGATCTGGGCGCCCGGCGTCCTGTCGGGCAACGCCGCCGACACCGCGGGCAAGTGGGAGATGGCGCCCATGCCGCAGTGGGACGCCGACGCGCCCGCCACCGGCGCGTGGGGCGGCTCGGCCACCGCGGTGACGTCGCAGTCGGAGCACCCGGAGCAGGCCGCCGAGTTCGTCACCTGGCTCAACACCGACCCGGAGGCCGTGCAGGCGCTCGTGGACGAGACCGGCATCTACCCGGCCGACGTCCCCGCGAGCACGGAGGCGCTGAGCGACCCGCCGGAGTTCTTCTCCAACCAGCCCGACTTCTACGAGGTCGCGGCGCAGACCGCGCAGACCGTGCAGCCGTTCACCTACGGGCCGAACATCAACGTCGCCTACTCCGCGTACAACGACGAGTTCGCCAAGGCCACCAAGGCCAAGACGGCGAGCGCGTTCCTCGACGCCGTCGGCGCGATGCAGCAGATCACGCTCGACGACCTGAAGAACCAGGGGTTCAGCGTCAGCGAGTGACGACGCGGGCCGCCCGGGGCGGGGAGACCCCCCGGGCGGCCCGACCCGCGTCGACCACGATCGCCGTCGAGCACGATCGGCGAAGATCCGAGAGGGAAGCCTGAGATGACCACGACCACCGCCGCGCCGCCGGCCCGCGCGACCGGGCCCAGCACGTCCGGCCGGCGCCGCCTCGCCCCGTGGGGCTTCCTCGCGCCGGCGATCGTGCTGTTCGTCCTCTTCCTGGCGCTGCCGATCGCGTACGCGGTCTACCTGTCCTTCCGCACGGAGAAGGTGAGCGGTCTGGGCCTCGGTTCGGGCTCGCGCACCGAGGTGTGGGCGGGGCTGTCCAACTATGCGGCCGCGTTGGGCGACCCGGAGTTCCTCGCGTCCGTGGGGCGCGTGGCCCTGTACGGGCTGATCGTCGTGCCGACGATGCTCGGCCTGGCGCTGCTGTTCGCGCTGCTCCTCGACTCGCGCCGGGCGCGGACGCGCACGTTCTCGCGGACGGCGATCTTCCTGCCCTACGCGGTGCCGGCCGTGATCTCGTCCCTGCTGTGGGGCTTCCTCTACCTGCCCGGGGTCAGCCCCTTCTACGACCTGTTCGAGCGGTTCGGCTGGGACGTGCCGTCGCTGTTCGAGGGCGACCTCGTGATGTTCGCGGTCGCGAACATCGCCGTCTGGGGCGGCACGGGGTTCAACATGATCGTCATCTACACGGCGCTCAAGGCGGTGCCGTCGGAGCTCTACGAGGCGGCCGAGCTGGACGGCGCGTCGCAGGTGGCGGTCGCCCTGCGGATCAAGATCCCGATCGTCACGCCGTCGATCATCATGACAGCGGTGTTCTCGATGATCGCGACGCTCCAGGTGTTCGCCGAGCCCACCACGCTGCGCCCGCTGAGCAACGCCATCTCGACCACCTGGACCCCGCTGATGAAGGTGTACCGCGACGCGTTCACGCGCGGCGACCTCTACTCGGCCGCCGCGACCTCGGTGATCATCGCCGCGGCGACGTTCGTGCTCTCGTTCGGCTTCCTGCGCCTCGTGCAGGGCCGCGCCTTCGGCCAGGAGAAGTGACCATGACGACGCTGACCAGCCCGCTGCCCGCCGACGCCCCGGCCGCGCGCTCCGACGTCCGCCGCCCGGCCGCGAAGGGACGCCGCCACTGGCGCGGCGCCGGCGAACGGCCGTCCCCGGTGGCCACGGCCGTGCTCCTCCTGGGGGCCCTGTACTGCCTGCTGCCGGTGGTGTGGGTGGTGATGGCCTCGACCAAGTCCGGCGCCGAGCTGTTCTCGAGCTTCACGTTCGCGCCCTCCACCCACCTGGCCGACAACGTCGCCGACCTCTCGGCCTACCGCGACGGTCTGTTCTGGCGGTGGATGCTCAACACGGCCCTGTACGCCGGTGTCGGCGCGGCGGCGTCCACGCTGGTGTCCGCGATGGCCGGCTACGGCCTGGCGAAGTACACGTTCGCCGGCAAGAACGCGGTGTTCAACGTGCTGCTCGCCGGCGTGCTCGTCCCCGCCATCGTGCTCGCGATCCCGCAGTACCTGCTGCTGGCCGAGCTCGACCTCACCAACACGTACTGGTCGGTGCTGCTGCCCAGCATCATCAGCCCGTACGGCATCTACCTGGCGCGCATCTACGCGGCCGCTGCCGTGCCCGACGAGGTGGTCGAGGCCGCCCGGACCGACGGCGCGAGCGAGACCCGCACCTTCTTCCAGGTGGCCGTGCCGATGCTGGTGCCCGGCCTCGTGACGGTGTTCCTCTTCCAGTTCGTCGCGATCTGGAACAACTTCATGCTGCCGTACATCATGCTCGGCGACGACAAGCTGTTCCCGATCACGGTGGGCCTGTCCGGCCTCCTCAACCAGGGCGCCAGCCAGCCCGCCATGTACACGCTCGTGATCACCGGTGCGCTGCTGTCGATCGTGCCGCTCGTCGCACTGTTCTTCGCGCTCCAGCGGTTCTGGCAGGTGGACCTCGCCGCGGGCGCGGTGAAGTCGTGACGCCTCCTCGCGCCGGTCAGGCCGGGGCCGCTCGGGTCCCTAGACTCGCGGGCGTGGAAGGAACGGGTGGGCACGGGGCCGACGACGGCCGGGCGAAGCGGCCCACGATCCGCGACGTCGCGGCGGTCGCGGGGGTGTCGCGGGGCACCGTCTCGCGGGTCATCAACGGCGGGCACTGGGTGTCACCCGACGCGCGCACCGCGGTCGAGGAGGCCATCCGCACCACCGGGTACCGCGCGAACCCGCACGCCCGCTCCCTGGTGACGGGGCGCGCCAACTCCGTCGCCTTCCTCCTCACGGAGGAGCAGCACCTGCTGTTCGAGGACCCCAACTTCTCCCTGCTCCTGCGGGGCGCCACGCACGCCGCCGCCGAGCGGGAGATGCCGATGGTGCTGCTCGTCGCGGGCACGGACCAGGAGCGTCGCCGGGTGGCGCAGTACCTCGAGGCCGGGCACGTGGACGGGGTGCTGCTCATCAGCTCCCACCGCGGCAACCCGATGATGAGGGAGCTGCTGCGGCACGAGATCCCCACCGTCGCGTGCGGCGTCCCGCTCGGGTACGAGGGCAAGGTCGGGTACGTCGCCGCCGACGACCGGTCCGGCGGGCGGACGATGACGCAGCACCTGTGGGACACCGGCCGGCGGCGCATCGCCACCATCACCGGCCCCTTGGACACCCCGGGCGGCGTGCTGCGTCTCGAGGGGTACCGCGAGGTGCTGGGCGACGCCTACGACCCGGAGCTGGTCGTGCACGGCGACTACTCCCGCGAGAGCGGCCGCCTCGCGATGGCCGAGCTGCTGGAGCGGCGGCCCGACGTCGACGCCGTGTTCGTGCACTCCGACCTCATGGCCGCCGGCGCCCTGGTCGCCCTGCAGGCCGCCGGCCGCAGCGTGCCCGGCGACGTCGCCGTCGGCGGCTTCGACGACTCCGGCGTCGCTGCGCAGCTCCACCCGCCGCTGACGACGATGCGCCAGCCCTACGAGCGCATCAGCGCCGAGATGGTGCGGCTGCTGCTCGAGGTCGTCGACGGTCAGGAGCCCGCGGCCATCACGCTGCCCACCTCCCTGGTGGTGCGCGAGTCGGCCTGAGCGCCGCGGTCCGTGCCGCTGACGGCGCCGCCGACCGTGTCCGTCGGTGACGGCGGGTGGGAGCGAAGCTCCTGGGAGAGGCGCTCGAGCAGCAGCGCCGGCTCCAGCTCGGCCGGCGGCACCACGCCGTCGGGGACGACGACGCCCACCACGGCGAGCGAGCCCTCGACCACCGTGCCGATCGTCGTGGTCCGGAACGCCAGGTCGTCATCGGCACGCTCGTGGACCTCCACGCCGAAATAGCCCGGCCCGCCGGCGTCGAACGGCTCGCCGAGGTGATCCTCGTACCACCGGGGGCCTGCGGGCGTCCCGACGTACGCGACGGACAGGAGCTCCGCGCCGCGGTACTCCTCCCACGCGGAGCCGGGGTCCAGGAGATAGTCCGCGACCCTCGACGCCTCCTCCTGCAGCCGCCAGACACCATCCGATCCTCGTGCGGTGTCGAAACCGGGGCCCGGGGGAGTGGCGACATAGCTGTACACGTCGACGCCGTCGACCCGCACGCCGGAGATTCCGGACGTCGACTCCGGCGACCACCCACCGGTCAGTGCGAACGGGGCGTGGAACAGCGGGGCGATGCCCGTGGCCCGGACGGGCTCGACGAGCCAGCCCGCCCCCGCGAGGCCCCGGTCCAGCCACCACCGCTCCACCGGGAGCTCGGCCGTGTCGTGCGCGGGGAAGTCGGCGGTGGTGAACACCCAGCGGTCCGCGATCCAGGTCTGCGCCTGCTCGAGCTCGCGCTGCCGCTGGCGGTCCGTCGCCGCGTCGAGCGCCCGGGGGACGGTGACGAGCGCCACCAGGAGGAGCACGAGCACCACCGCCGGCGTGACCTGCGGGTTGGCGAAGACACGCTTCAGCACGGTGCTCATCGACCTCCTCCGGCGGGCTGGGACATGTCCTTGAACGCGCCCCAGAACTGGCGGGCGACGGAGAGCTTCTCGTGGTCGGCGGCGGCGACGTCCGTGCTCTCGGTGCGCCGCATCGCCTCGTCGAGCGGGATGCCGAGGTCGAGGTCGTGGGCGAGGTAGAGGTCGTGGATCGTCGTCGCGTACCGGGTGTACGTCTGGTGGCCGACGTCGCCGACCTCGGCCCGTGCCTCGGCGACCGGGCTGCTCGTGTCGAGGAACTCCAGGCCCTTGGTCGTCGCCGTGGCGGCCAGGGCCTCCGCGCTGCTGCGGCCGAGGGTGCCGAGCCCCAGCGTGTCGCCGGCCAGCGAGATGAGCGCCTCGCGGGTCTCGACCTCGTCGTAGGCGGTGGCGAGCGTCTCGGCCTGCATGGCGCCCGTGACCGCACCCACCCCGCCGAGCACCTGCTCCGCGAGGTGGTAGCGCGGCGCGGTGTCGACGTCGTAGGCGCCGGACGTCGCGACCTCGACCATCGCCGCCGCATAGCGCTCGGTGGCTCCCAGCCAGGCCCGCGCGGCCTCGGGGCTGCGCGACGTCGCGGCGACGACGTCGCGCAGGGCGAACGCGTCGAGCTCCGGCTGGAGGACGTCGGCGCGCCGTCCCGTGCCCGCGGCGAGACCGTCGTCCGCGTCGATCCCGGGTGCCGGGGCGGGCTCCGGAGGCCCGTCCTCCGATCCGCGGTGGAGCGTCTGGTCCAGGGTCGCGTCGCCCACCGACGGCAGGTACGGCTCGTACGCGCGCGCGACGTCGGCGCCGGCGTGGTCGTCCAGCGTGGGGCCCGCGAGCAGCCCGGACGGCAGGACCGGCGTGGCGTGCGAGACGAGGACGGCGGCCCTCCGCTGGTCGGCCTGATGGTGCGACGTCGTCCCCTCCTCCACCGCGGCGGCGAACGCGCCCGCGACGGCCCTGCCGTCGTCGGGCCAGCCCCCGTCCGGGACCCACCCGAACCAGCGCCGCACGCTGCCGGCGACCTGGGCGTCCTGAGCCGGGGCGAGCCGGTCGAGCGCGAGCCGTGGGTGCCGGGCGTAACCCGCCAGCACGGCCGCGGCGAGCGGCGCGGTGATCGTGGCGTCGACGAGGGCCTCACCTCCGAGGCCGCCGCGGGTGCCGGTGGCGGCCGCCTGCTCGTCCGCGCGGGCCTGCCACCTCGCGTCGAGCGCGTCGCCGGCGGCGGCGTGCGCCGCCGCGGGGAGCTCGGCGGGCAGGAGCGTCGCGGCGATCCGGGACCGCTCGCCCAGGCCGAGCGGCCAGTCGCCGACGCCGGTGACGACGTCCCGCCCGAACTCGCGCAGCTCCGCGTCCGACGCCGTGCCGGCCCAGGCGGCCGCGCCCTGGGCCAGGGCGGTGCGCAGCTCGGTCGGGACCGGCCGGGTCGGGTCGAGGGAGGTCGGTCCGAGCGCCAGGTAGAGGTCCTGCGGCGTCGTGGTGTCCCAGAAGACGGCCCAGAACGCGGGGTCGTCCGCGTGGCCGGTCAGCACGCGGCGGACGTCGTCCCGGAGCTCGCGACGTGCGGTGTCGTCGCCGCCCGACGCGGCGCGCGGCAGCAGCGCGACGACCCGCCGCGCGGCGTCCCCGGAGGCCACGAGCCCTGCCGGGTCGGCCCCTGCGGCGGTGACAGCTCGGACCGCACGGACGTCGGCGAGCGCGGCCAGGGTGGTGGCGGCGCGGCGCGACGCCTCGGCCTTGGCGTCGCGGGCGGACCGCCAGCGCGCTTCCGCCGCCGCGACGTCCTCGCGCGCCGCGGCGACCTCTCGTTCCGCGACGACGAGCCGCTGGTGCGCCTGCCCCGGGTCGCCGAGCGGCGTCGCCGCTCCCGGCACGCCGACGTCGGGGGCCGCGGGGAGGAGGCCCGGCCCGGCGATGTTCCACGTGGAACGCCGGGCCTCGTCGGCCTCGGACCGCCACCGCGCCTCCCGCCACAGGGCCTCCGCCCGGTCGGCGAGCGCCCGTCCCGCGGCGGACCGGGCGTCGCCGAGCGTGACCGCGTACCGGTGCAGGGCGCCGGCCGCCGCCTCGAGCAGGCCGCCGCTCGCGCGGGCGTCGTCGGCCACGGTGGCGACCCGCCCGCGCGCCCGCTCGACGGCGGTGCTGCGCTGACCGTCGAGCGACGCGTGCACCCGTAGCAGCTGTGCGTGCACGTCCGCGAGCCGTGCCGCGGCGCGTGCCGCGGCGTCGGCGGCGTCGACCAGCGCGGGCGGGCTGCCCGTCAGCGCGCCGAGCTCGCCGTCGAGGGTGCCCTGTCCGCCGCCGCGCTGCCCGCCGTGCCGCACCTCGGGCCTCATGCGCCGTCCGCCGTCCCGGCAGCGCCGAGCAGCGCGGCCAGGTCGCGCACGGTCCCGCGCTCCGCACCGGCGAAGACCTCCGCAGCCTCCGAGAGCCCCGCGCCGAGCGACTCGAGTGCGCCGACGAGCGACTCGTGGGCCGACCGCCAGGCCGCGGCGAGGTCCTCCACCGCGGCCGACAGGGCGACGTCGCCGCTCGCGCCCGGCGCCGCGGCCGCGGTGAGCGCTCCGGCGCGGGCGCCGGCGAGCGTGGTGGCGCCCGCGCGCAGGTCCGCGCCCACCGCCGCGAGGGTCGTGGTGTCGAGGTCGAGCTGGGTCATCCCGTCCCTGTTCGTCGTGGGTCCGTCGGAGGCTGCGCCGGGGCGCGGGCACGACGCTAGCGACGGTGGGACCGGGCGGGTCGAGGTTATCCACAGGGTCGGTCGGGTGGGTGAGTCCCATCAGGTCAGGCCCATCAGGTCAGTCCCACCAGACGCGGAACCACGGCCCGTCGTCCGTGCCGCCGTCGAGCCGTCGCCCCCGCCAGGGCGCGACCTCGTCCGGGGGCGCGTGCATGTCGTCGACACCCAGCGCGGCGAGGGCGCGCACGACGTCGGCCCTCTCACCGCCGGGCCCCTGCGGTCCCTCGAGGCGCACGCCCGGGCCCGGCCGGAGCAGCACCCCGGTCACGGTGATCCGTTCGTCGCACCACAGCGGCCCGACGACGTACCCCTGCGCGCGGACGCGGTCGGGGTACCGCACGACGGCCCGCAGCACCGTGCCGAGCGTGGGGCCGAGGTTCTGCCGCTCGGTCGCCAGCTCCGCCTCGTCCAGCCGCTCCAGCAGCCCGGCGGCGGTCCGTTCGTCCAGGGCGGCGAACGGGTAGAAGCCGGGCGTGGTCGAGCCGGCGAGCACGGGCTCCAGCAGGACGTCGAGCCCGTCGTCGAGCAACCAGCCGTGCCGGCCAGGGCAGCCGCCGTCCCGGCCGCCGTGGTGGGGTCCGCCCGCGGCGGCCGCGAGCTCGCGCTCCCGGGTCCACGCGGTGCGCAGGTCGACGAGGTCGGGCGGGACGAAGCGGGCGGGACCGGGGGCCGGCGAGGTGGGCGGGGGCGGCGTCGCGACGGGCATGGGTGGCTCCTCGGGTTCGGGGCGTCCGGGGCGGGCGTCCGTGGCCGAGCCTCGCGGGCGGCGGCCGTCGTCGAGGCGCCCGGGCCCGCGGCCTGTGGACACGCGGAACCTGGGGGCAGGCTCCCACTCCCGGAGCGCCGCGGCGACGTCGTGCCTGGTCACGACCGATGAGTTCGGGGGTGGCGCGCCGTCTTCCCCCACCACAGGATGAGAACCCCATCAGGCCGACGGAGGCACCCCATGAGCACCCAGCAGACCTTCACCGTGGACGTGCCCGGCGCCGTCCTCACCTACGACGTCCGCATCCCGGCCGCCCCCGGCGGGCACCCGCCGCTGTTCCTGCTCGGGTCGCCGATGGCGGCGTCGGGCTTCACCCAGCTGCTCGGGCACGTCGACGACCGCGCCGTCGTCACGTACGACCCGCGCGGCACGGAACGGAGCACGCTCGCCGCCGGCGGCGCGGTGTCGGTCGAGCTCCACGCCGACGACTTCCACCGCGTGGTGGCCGCCGCCCGGCCGGTGATCGGGGACGGTCCCGTCGACGTGTTCGCGTCCAGCGGCGGCGCCGTCAACGTGCTGCCGTGGATCGTGGACCACCCCGACGAGCTGGGCACCGTCGTGGCGCACGAGCCCCCGCTGTGGGCGCTCCTGGAGGACCGCGACGTGCAGCGCCAGGTCACCCGCGACATCGTCGAGACGTACGAGCGGGACGGTTTCGGCCCCGCGATGGCGAAGTTCATCCAGGTCTCCATGCAGGACGCGCCGCTCACCGAGGACTACCTGACGCAACCCGCGCCCGACCCGGCCGCGTTCGGCCTGCCCACCGAGGACGACGGCTCCCGGGACGACCTGCTGCTGAACGGGAACATGAAGGCCCTGCCCTGGTTCGAGCCCGACCTCGACGCGCTGCGCCGCACCACCGTGCGGCTGGTGCCCGCCGTCGGCGAGAAGGCGCCGGGCTCGATGCCCCGCCGCGGGGGAGAAGCGCTGGCCGCGGCGCTCGGCCTCGACACCGTCGTCTTCCCCGGCGACCACGGCGGCTTCGCGTCCAACGAGTGGTCCCCCGGCAACGACCCGGCGGCGTTCGCGGCCCGGCTGCGGGAGGTGCTCGCCGGCTGACGGCGGGCTGCCCTCAGATCCGCACCCCGGCGTCGCGGCCGATCCGTTCCAGCCCGGCGATGCCCGCGGGGGCGTACTCGAGGTACCGCTCGACGGCGGCGCGCACCTCGGGCCGCGCGGTCTCCTCGGGCGGGACACGGGCGGGGTTGAGCAGCACGGAGTGCGCCCAGGCGGCGAGGTCCGGGTCGGCCATGAACGTCGCGGCGGCCCGCGCGCCGCGGCCCTGCATGGCCGCCCAGTCGGCGGGCGTGCTCCAGTAGGGCGTCGGCGGGCAGAGGGCGTTCTTCTCGGCGTCGGGCCGGTCGTGGCGGGTGCCCTCCACGTAGCCGACCAGGGCGGCGCAGAACGGCGGGAACCCCGCCCGCACCGACTGGAGCGTGATCCGCTCGTCCCAGATCGGCAGCCCCGGGCGCACGTGCAGGCCGTACGACGCGCAGTGCACGACGACGGCGCCGTGCGGGAGCGCGACCTCGCCGTCGTCGAGCACCAGCCGTCCGGGCTCGACCCGGCGCAGGTGCCCGTCGCGGACGACGCGGGTCACCGACCGCAACAGCTCGAGCTCCCACCGGCCGAGCGTCGGCGTGCGGGCCATGGTCGGCACGACCGCCGGGTCGATGCGCGTCATGACGCCCGCGTCCTCGAGGCGCAGGAAGAGATCGTCCGCCGACGAGGCGTCGTAGGCCGAGGCCATCAGCGTCCCCGCCATGCCCAGGAAGACCGCCGGGTCCGGCTGGACGACGGCACGGTCGAGCATCCACGGGTCCCGCGGCCGCACCCACAGGATCGCGTCCGGGTCCACCCCGCGCCCGAGCAACCACACCACGGCGTCGGTGGCCGTCTTCCCCGACCCGACGACGACGTAGGCGGCGGCCTCCCCGACGTCGGGC
This sequence comes from Isoptericola sp. NPDC056578, assembly GCF_042793275.1. Classification (NCBI taxonomy): domain Bacteria; kingdom Bacillati; phylum Actinomycetota; class Actinomycetes; order Micrococcales; family Promicromonosporaceae; genus Isoptericola; species Isoptericola sp. NPDC056578. Next base: position 32,613 of record NZ_JBHTVC010000011.1, on the reverse strand, counting down.
AGCGCGCCCGCGGGGACGACGTCGGCGCCGTCGTCCACGTCGAACGGCGGCGGGCCCACGGCGGGGATGGACGGGGCGAGGTAGCGGGCGTCGACCACCCGCCGGCGGACGCGGGGCTCGACGACGTCCCCCGAGGCGAGGTCGACGAGCAGGCCGTCGCGGTACTCGTGCCCGCCGAGCAGCTCCACGCGCCCGGTCGGCAGGAGCCGGTCGGCGAGCACCCGGGCGAAGTACGCGCAGATCTCGGGGCCGGTGGCGCGCTCGTGCATCCCCTGCTCCGGGCCCGACTCCTGGACGCGCCCGGAGCCGAGGCGGGTCGACGCGACCCCGTAGAACTGCGACGCCTGGTGCAGGCGGACGAACGGGTACGCGTCCAGCCAGTGCCCGCCCGGCGCGGCACGCCGGTCGACGAGCGTCGCGTGCGCGGTCGGGTCGTGGTCGACGAGCGCGTCGACGAACGCGATCCCGGCCGCCCCGGCGCCGACGACCAGGTAGTCGGTGTCGACCGAGCGGGTCATGTCTCCAGTGACCCACCGGCGTCGCGGGGCGGTCAACGGGCGGCGGGGGTGATTGAGCGTGCCCGGGGCGACGCCGCGCCGGCCCGGCCCGGACGGTCGGCCGGAGGATCAGTCGTCGCCGCGCTCCTGGACGACCTTCCCGTCCTGGGTGCCGACCCGGTAGTCGGTCTCGACGCCGTCCACCAGCACCGTGACCGACCAGTGGTACCGGCCGTCGTCCTCGTCGAGCTCCGCGTCGTCGAGGTCGCCGCCGGACGTCGCCACGGTCCGCTCGATCGCCTGGGTCAGGGAGAACGTCGCGTCGGCCAGCGCGCGGCGGTCGTCGGCGTCGAGGTCGTCCTCCTGCGTGCGGACCACCTCGGTCCCGTCGGCGCTGACCTCCACCTCGATGCTGATGGTGCCGGTCGCGACGTCGACCTCCCACGTGTTGTCGCGGTCCGGGTCGTCGATGGCGAACGCGGTGCCGCCCGCCTTCTTCTCCGCGGTGGCGATCGCCAGCAGGCCGGCGGCCGTGCGGTGCTCCGGCTCCGCGGACGCGCTCGGCGACGTGCCGTCTGCCGCACCGCCGTCGTCCGGCGTGGTGTCGTCGGTCGTGGTGTCGTCGGTCGCGCCGGCGGACGTCGTGGCGTCCCCGGCGGGCGCGCCGTCGTCACCGGAGCCGTCGGCGCAGGCGGTGAGGGTGAGGCCGAGCGTCAGGGCGAGCGCGGCGGGGACGGCGAGGCGGCGTGCGGTGCGGTTGCTCATGACGACGATCCTCCGGGCGGTCGGTGGCCCCCGCATGAGATGCGGATGTGAAGACCCTCATTCAGCACCTGGACAGCCGCGACCGGGCCTCTTTGCGGCTTGGCGCGACGACACAGGCCGCCGGGATGATCCGGGCAATGCACCGGGGCGGTATGCGAGTCGTGGATTGAAGCCGCGGGCCGGCAGGCCCTGCCGCTGCAAGTTGGCTTAGCGCGAGCACCGCCTGGGCCTGCCTGACGGCTTGGAGAAGCGAGCATGTTCCGGTTGCGCGAGAGAGGATGTCACTTCGGGTACGTCACAGAAGTAGAAGCAGGCGGGCCTAGTCTGCTGGGCATCGAACGTTGGGGGGAGCCAATGCGGCGGATCGTTGGCATCGGGGTGGCCCTGGTTTTGGCGCTCCTGGCCGGGTGCAGCGGTGGAGCCGGCGAGCCGGATGCCCCTAGCGACTCTGCGACCGCCGCCACGGCGGCGGAACCGGTCATGTCGGACGCCGACCGGGTCTCCACCGCCGAGGGCCTAGTAGTCGCAGAACTCCCTGATATTCCGATTTGGGAGGGCGTTACCACGATAGGCACCGTGGTGGACGACGCCGACGTGTGCGTGGACCGGACCTATGGCGAGGACGGGGGTCCGGACGGCGCGGGAGGCAGCGCGGGATATGTCGTGGTGACCTTTCCCGGCGAGACGATGGGGGAGCCGAAGGACGGTACCTGCGACGACCTCCTCAACGCCGGCGCAGCCCCAGCCGTCCGGGCCGGATTCCCAGAGTTCTACTCGACGTGCACCGACGACCGTGGCGACGGCTCGAACGGAGTTGATATTGAAGAGGTGTCACTCTCCAATGACGGATCGCTCGTGTTCGCGTCGGTGACGTTGTCGGAGCCCATCGAACCGGCGGACGTGAACGATCTGAGCTTCCTCACGCTCGCACGCTCGGCGGACCGGGAAAGTAGTTACCAGTTCGGGACGAAGTTCCTCGACGGGGCGGAAATAGCGAACTTTGTGTTCGACATGAACGCGAGCGATCAGGAGAGCGTGACGAACGGCGCCGTGTTCGCTGACGGACAGGTTTCGGTCCGCTACCCGGTCGCATTGCTAGAGCCACTAGGCAGCGACTTCACCTGGGTGTCGACGGTGACGCAGGACGGCAAGGATGTCGACTCTTGCGGCGATGAGAACAGCCCGAACGTCGCTGAGCCCGAAAACTGACCGGGGCCTTCACCAGCCCATCAATGGGCACGCCCCCGCTGGCCCCGCCGAGTCCTAGCCTGGAGCTGCTCGGGGCGGCCGTCGAAACGAGCGGGCGGCCGCTCCGGGTGAATTGGTCGCTTAGGGCGTCTGCCTCCTGATCCCCTGGGCTACCTTGACCGCGTGGTGTTGACCCAGGCTGTGCCCTCGCCCGAGTTCCTAGGCGTGGACGCCACCGGTTGGGCTGCTGTCGCAGCCATCGGATCACTTTTCGCCGCCCTCGCGACCCTGATCACCGCGCTGGTCATCCATCGCGCCACCGGGGCGCGTCCCCGCATCAGCGTCCAGCTCTCCGTGATCTCCGACGGAGTGACGTTTCACCGAGCGGCGGCGCGTAGCTCATCTCAACAGGACAAGCCTCGGTGGCCCCCGACGACCGGAGTGGAGGCCATCACGGTCCGGGTCGAGAACAAGGGGCGGACGCCGCTCACCGCGAGCACTCCGAGGTTCGAGATTCTCGCGCCCTTGTGGCACAAGGACCGCTGGTGGGGCGCGTCGCGCCGGAAGCGCTGGGAGATTGGTACTTACGCCTTCGCCGGCGAAGGCGTCGTGACCGGTGACCGTGTCCGCGTGGAGCCTCACGACTACGCGGAGTACTTGTTGGATGCCCGACCGCTCATGGCGTCGCCTCACCGGCCCCCCGACGGTAGGGATCGACGATGGCACCATCTTCGCGTGCGGGTTCGCGTCGCGGGCCGCCGCGATGCCGTCGCTCGCTGGACGCCCCTGTTTCTGACGCCTGGGCAGTCGCAGTTTTCCGGCTCGCCGGAGACGTTTCGACAGTTCGTGCGCCGCTACTTCATGAGGGACGCGCTCTTTCGCGCGAGGTCGAAGGACCCCGGAAGCGGGCCGAACACGGTTGGTGCGGGCGACCTTGCAGCGTCCATGGTGCTGTTCGGCGATAAGGAGCCCGCTGCCGCGAAGCTGAATGCAGCCCGTGTGCGCGAAGTCCTAGCGCACCACTACGACGACGCCGGATCGCAGACGCTCTACTTTTTCATCGCCCTCCGTGACGGAGGATTCTTGACGGACGACGAGTATCAGGCAGCGACCGGCGACGTTCCGGGCAACCCGCCGGTAGTTGCTGACGACGACGGCACCGGGTCCGAGCCGTCCGGCCCTGGCGAGCGGACCGACCCCAGTCTCTGAGCGTCGCAGGCTCCCGGTTGTGAGTGCCGGCGTGAGAGCCGGCATGGGAACGCCCCTCCCTGACTGGTGCCAGGGAGGGGCGTTTCCGTTGGAGTTCCGGGGATTCTGGTCCCCGGAGGGTCGGAGTGGCCGGATCGGACCGGACCTCTTGCGGTTGACGCAGCGTCAACCTCTACCGTTGGTGTCATGACCCGTTCCATCCAGGACGTCGCCCGGCTCGCCGGTGTCAGCAGCCGCACGCTGCGGCACTACGACCAGATCGGTCTGCTGCCGCCGTCGGGCACCGGTTCCGGCGGGCTGCGCCGGTACGACGACGCGGCGGTCCGCCGTCTGCAGCGCATCCTGCTGCTGCGCGACCTGGGGCTGCCGCTGAGCGACGTCGGCAGGGTGCTCGACGAGCAGGCGGACGAGGCCGGCGCGCTGCGCCGCCACCTCGGCCAGCTCCGTGCCGAGCAGGACCGGCTGACGCGGCAGATCGCGTCGGTGGAACGGACCGTGACCGCGATCGAGAAGGGAGAACAGCTCATGGCCGAGGACATGCTCGACGGCTTCGACCACACGCAGCACCAGGAGGAGGTGACCGAGCGCTGGGGCGCCGACGCGTACGCGAGGAGCGACGCGTGGTGGCGCGGCCTGGGTCCCGCCGGACAGAAGGAGTGGCAGGCGCGGACGACGGAGCTCGGCGACGCCTGGGGCGACGCCGCCCGCCGCGGCGTCGCCCCGACGTCCGACGAGGCGCAGGCCCTCGCCGCCCGGCACGCGGCCTGGCTCGGCGGCATCCCCGGCACGCCGGGCTCCGAGCGGGGTCGGCCCACGAAGGAGTACGTCGTCGGCCTGGCCGAGATGTACGTGGCCGACCCCCGGTTCGCGAAGAACTACGGCGGCACCGAGGGCGCGACGTTCGTGCGCGACGCCCTCGTCGCGTACGCGGAGCGCGAGCTCTGACCTGCCCCGGACGTTGTCAGGGTGCGCGCCATACCCGCGCGCACCCTGACGACCCGGCGGGTGGGAGGATGCCCGGGTGAGCGACGACTGGGCGGCGCAGCGCACGGAGGCGGCCCGCGTGCAGGCGGATCGGCTGCGCGCGCGGCAGGACGCCGAGCACACGGAGGCGGAGGCGCTGCTGCGCGACTTCGTCCGGGCCGCGGCGGCCGCCGGGCTGGAGCCCGAGCCGCTGCAGGTCAAGGGCTACGGCGGGCGCGGGACGGCGCGCACGTCGCTGCGCGGCTGGTACCTGCGGCACGACCGCACGGCGGCCGTCACGGCCGACGGCGCGTTCTACGTGCTCACCGCCCCGCTGACGCTGGTCGACCGGGTGCGCGGGGCGCGCGTCGAGCCGCAGCGCCCGCCGATGATCCTCGGCGCGGGCGGCAAGGACGGCAGCTCGATCGAGCTCGTCGACGCGCTGGAGCGGGTGCTGCCCGGCTGGCGGGACGCCGCGACGTAGCGATTCGTCGTCGTCCTGTGCAGGGACGGCGACCGAGCGCTACGTCAGCGCCTCGCCGACCGGCCCGGCGACCTCCGGCAGGGCCAGGTAGCCCGCCCACGCGCCGTCGTCGAGGCGGTACGCCGCGGCGTGGAACCCTGGCGCCCGGTTCGTCACGCGCGGGGCCTCGATCGTCGGCGACGCGGGCCCCCGACCTGTCGGCAGCGGGAAGACGTCGGGCGTGAGGTCGTGCAGCGCGAGCAGGTCGCGCGGGTCGCGAGGACTCACCCAGCGCCCCACCTGCGCGGGGAACACCAGCGGCGCGCGCGACTCCAGCGCCTCCCGGACCGCCCGGATGCCGAGCGGCGAGCCGGGCGTGAGCAGCAGCGGCACCTCCGGACCCGAGGCCCGCGCGGCGAGCACCGAGTACGCCACCACGCTGCCGAGGGAGTGCGCGACGACGGCGGCGGGCTCGTCGCCGGCCGTCGCGTCGGCCAAGGCGTCGGCGAGGCCCGCGTCGATGGCCCGCCGGACGGCGTCGTCGTGCAGATAGGCGTACACGTCGCGCGTGAGCGTGAGCAGGACGGCGGCGCTGACGCCGGGCACGACGCGGTCCACGAGCGCCAGCGCCGCGACGACGGCCTCGACCAGCGCGTCCCCGAGCGCGCCCTCCACGACGGCGGGCGGCGCGGCGCCGGGGCCGTGGCCGGCGCCGGCCAGGACCTCGCGCACGACGTCGAGCAGGAACCGCAGCTCGCCGTCCGGCAGCCCGCCCACGAGCCGGGGGACGGCCGCCGGGTCCGCGGCCAGCGCGTGCACCGTCACGGGCGGCGGCGTGCCGCCGTCGACCAGCCGCTCCAGGGTGTCGCCGTAGTAGACGAACGACGCGTCGTCGTCCGTGGGCCGCAGCGGCGACCCCGCCGCGGCGAGCCCCGCGCCGAGCGCGCCGAGCCACTGCGTCTCCAGCGCCTCCGGGTCGCGTCCGTCGAGGTCACGGCCGTGGACGAGCACCAGTCGGGTCACGCGGGCGACGGTACCCACCCGCGTCGGCCGGCCCTCGCGGACGCGCCGCGCGCGGGGCGGCGGGCGTGGGACGCTGGGCCCATGGGGAACACGGAGGACGTCGCAGCCCTGGTCGCCGAGGTCGAGCAGCAGGAGCGCGAGCTCGTGCTCTCCCGGTTCACGCACGACGACGCGTGGCAGCTCGGTTGCCTGCTGGTCGAGCTCGCCACCGAGCGTGGCCTGGCCGTGACGGTCGACGTCCGCAAGGGGTCCCAGCAGGTGTTCCACGCGGCGCGCGAGGGCACGACGCCGGACAACGACTCGTGGGTGCAGCGCAAGGTGCGCGTCGTGGAGCGGTTCGGCGCGTCGTCGTACCTCACCGGCCTGCGCGCGCGGGCGAAGGGCGAGGACTTCAACGCCAAGCACCAGCTGCCGCTGCAGGAGTATGCGGCGCACGGCGGTGCGTTCCCCGTGCGGGTCGAGGGCGTGGGGATCGTCGGCGTCGTCACCGTGTCCGGGCTGGCGCAGGCCGACGACCACGCGCTGGTCGTCGAGGCGCTGCGCGTGCAGGCCGCCGGCGGCGCCTGACCGGCGCGACGCCCGCCGTCTACGGTGGCCCCGTGCCCGCGCTGCTCCTGACGAACGCCCGCCTCGCCGGCCGGCCCGGCCGGCCCGTCGACCTCCTGCTCGACGACGGCCGGGTCGCCGCGGTGACGCCCGCGGGCTCCCCGGCCCCGGTGCCCGTCTCGACCCTCCCCGAGCGGGTCGACGTCGACGGTCGCACGGTGGTGCCCGGGCTGTGGGACGCGCACACGCACCTCACGCAGTGGGCGATGGTGCGCCAGCGCCTCGACGTGTCCGCAGCGACGAGCGCCGCGCACGCCGCCGCCCTGGTGCGCGACCGGCTGGACCTGGCCGCGCCGCCCACCGGCGGCACGCCGCTCGTCGGCTACGGCTTCCGGTGGGCCACGTGGCCGGACGACCCAACCGCCGCGGTGCTCGACGCCGTCGCCGGGGACGTGCCCGTCGTCCTCCTGTCCGGCGACCTGCACAGCGCCTGGGCGTCGACGGCGGGCCTGCGCTTCCTCGGCATCGCGGAGCACCCCACCGGGCTGCTGCGGGAGGAGGAGTGGATGCCCGCCAGCCCGCGCATCGTCACGGTGGACGACGCCGTGGCGGACGCCCTGGTGGTGGACGCGGCCCGCGCGGCCGCCGCCCGCGGCGTCGTCGGCGTCGTCGACTTCGAGGTGGCGGACAACCTCACCGCGTGGCGACGCCGGGTGGCCGGCGGCTGGGACGGCCTGCGCGTGCGCGCGGGGGTGTGGGAGCAGCACCTGGACGCCGTGCTCGACGCCGGGCTGCGGCACGGGGACCCGCTCGGCCACCCGCAGGGGTCCGACCTGGTGACGCAGGGCCCGCTCAAGGTGATCAGCGACGGGTCGCTCAACACGCTCACGGCATTCTGCTTCGAGGAGTACGCGGGCGTCGCCGGGCCGGACGCGCACGGCATCCTCAACATCGCGACCGACCAGCTCGCGCCCCTCATGGCCCGCGCGCACGCCGCGGGACTGCGGTGCGCGATCCACGCCATCGGCGACCGCGCGAACTCGCTCGCCCTCGACGCGTTCGAGGCCTCCGGGGCGCGGGGATCCGTGGAGCACGCCCAGCTGCTGCGCGCCGACGACGTGGCGCGGTTCGCGGCGCTGGGCGTCACCGCGAGCGTGCAGCCCGAGCACGCGATGGACGACCGCGACGTCGCCGAGGAGCTGTGGCCGGGCCGCACGGCCCGCGCGTTCCCGCTGGCGGAGCTGCGCGCCGCCGGGGTGCCGCTGGCCCTCGGGTCGGACGCCCCCGTCGCGCCCCTCGACCCGTGGACGGCGCTCGCCGCCGCCGTCACCCGCTCCCGCGACGGCCGCGCGCCCTGGCACCCCGAGCAGCGGATCGACGTGCGCGCCGCGCTCGAGGCGTCCGTCGACGGCCGCCCGCTCGACCTCGTCGTCGGCAGCCCCGCCGACCTGGCCGTGCTCGACGTCGACCCGCTCGCGCTGCCCGCGGCGCACGGCTCCCTGGCGCACGACGACCCCGTGGCGCTCGCCGACGCGCTGCGCGGCACCGCCGTCGCCGGCACGCTCGTCGCGGGCCGGTGGACGCACCGCGCCCTCTGACGCCCACCAGCGCGTCCTTCGAGCACGGGATCCGTACCGCCGTCGGCGCCCGTAGCGGTACGGATCCCGTGCTCGACGGTGGAGGTCAGGCGCGGAGCTCGGCGATCTCCGCGAGGAGGGCGTCGCGCTGCTCGGCGTCGTCGACGTGCTTCGTCACCACGCGCTCCAGCCGGTCCCAGTCCTCGCGGGCGAGGGCGGAGAACAGCTGCTGCGCCTGCCCGGTCGAGAGGTCGAGGTCGGCGAGCCGGGCGAGCAGGCCGGGGCCGGGCTCGGGCTCCGGGTCGGCCTGCTCCTGCGCGGCCTTCCACCCGACGAACGCGCCGGGCCGGTTGGTGATCATGCCCTCGACACCGAGGTCGGTGAACCGGGTCCAGTCGGCGGCGGAGTCGACCGTCCACACGAAGACGCCGACGCCGGCGGCGTTGAGGTCCTCGACGACGGACGGCCGCGTGGCCAGCGCCGAGCCGGACGGGTTGTAGTACGTGGCGTGCAGGCGCTCCGCCGTGGCGACCGGGTCCGCGTCGAGGGCGCCGCGCAGCAGGCCGAGCGGGATCTGCGGAGCGCGGTCGTACGCGTACTCCAGGGCCTTCTCGTCGAACGACTGCAGCACCACGCGGTCCTCCAGCCCGGCCTCGAGGATCATGTCGACCGTCCGGTCCACCTCCGCGCGGGTCTCCGGCCCCTTGATCTCGAGCAGCAGGTCGGAGCTGCCGGTGTCCATGAGGTCGAGCACCTGCGCGAACGTGGGCACCTTCTCCCCGGTGAACGCGGGACTGAACCACGATCCCGCGTCGAGGGAGCCGAGGTACGGCGACCGCAGGAACGCGACGTCGCCCGTCCCGTCCGTGGTGCGGTCGACGGTCTGGTCGTGCAGGACGACCGGCACGCCGTCCGCGGTGGTGTGCACGTCGATCTCGACGTACTCGGCGCCGGTCTTCATCGCCGCGGCGTACGCGGCGAGCGTGTTCTCCGGCGTGACCGACGAGTAGCCGCGGTGCGCCGCGGTGACGGGAAGGTCGCCGGGCTCGTTCACGACGGGCTTCGGCTCGAGCTCCGTGACGACGACGTCGTCGATGCTCACGCGCGCGCCGTCGGCGGAGAAGCCGAGCACGCCGTCGTCGGTGCGGCCGATGCGCCCCTCCAGCACCTCCTGGCCGTCGAAGACCCAGGTGGCGTGGTTGCCCTGCACCTCGATCGCGATCGGCACGTCCTTGCCGACGCCGGCGTCCGACGGCGCGGCCGCCGTGGACGGCACGTTCCAGGCGTTGCCCGACGTACGCTCGGCCAGCTCGAGGCCGTTGCCCGCCGTCGTGGTGGAGCGCATGGCGGCCTGCCACCACGGCACGCCGCCGGCGGGGTCGATGTCGAGGATCGGCGCGAGCCAGCGGGCCGCGTTGTTCACGGCGTCGAAGCGCACCGTGGCCTCGAGCCGGTAGTTCTCCAGGTGCGGGCCGAAGGTGACGCGCCCGATCGTCGACGGCTCGCCCACGAGGCGGCCGTCCTGCACGGCCCACGCGCCCGCCCCGACCCGCCAGCCGTCGGGCAGCGCGCCGTCCGCGACGTCGTCGAAGTCCTGGGCGTAGACGACGTCGCCGGGCTCGGCGGCGAGCGGCGCGGCGGTCGCGACGGGCGGCGCGACGAGGGTCGCGCCGAACGAGGCGACGGACACCCCCGCGGCGACGGCGAACGCGAGCGTGGCGGGGACGGTGCGCGTCCCGGGCGGGGCGAGCAGGGTGCGGCGGCGTGCGGTCATGGTGGACCCTCCTGGCGTCGTCGGACGGATATGGCGGGCACGCTAGGCAGCGCGGATGTCCGGACCGGGGCCGACGGGGTGACCCGCCGGTGACGGTCGGACGAACTTCGGGTGGGGTGCGAGACTGCCGGGATGACCGACCGGGAGGACGCCGAGGGCCGTCTGCGCGCGCGCCTCGCGGAGGTGGAGGAGCGTCTCGCGGCGCAGCGCCGCGCCGTCGACGGGATCGTCGAGTCGGCGCGCGACTCCAACGCCGACGACGAGCACGACCCCGAGGGCGCCACGCTCGCGTGGGAGCGGCAGCAGGCGGCGGCGCTCGCGGCCGAGGCGGAGCGCGAGCGCGACCAGCTCCTCGCCGCGCTCGACCGCGTCGCCGCCGGAACGTACGGCGTCTGCGAGGTGTGCGGCCGGCCCATCCCCGCCGCCCGGCTGGAGGCGCGGCCCGCCGCCACCCGCTGCGTCGAGCACGCGCGCTGAGGCGTGGGCCGGGCGTCGGAGGGCGCGCGACCTGGCAGCATGACGGCGTGCGCGTGGAACCCCTGACCCCGGACGGCGTGGTGGATCACGTCGTGGCGCGCGTCCTGGGTCGCGGGGCGGGCGACGTCCCGGTGCGCGTGCTCGTCGACGGGCACCCGTCCACGCGCCCGGAGGCGCTCGCGGACGCGCTGGTCGAGCCGCTGCGCGCGGCGGGCCGCCCGGTCGCACGGGTGCGGGTCCGGGACTTCCTGCGCGCCCGGTCGCTGCGGCTCGAGCGGGGCCGCCGGGACGCCGACGCGCTCCTGGACGAGTGGATCGACGTCGACGGGCTCAACCGGGAGGTGCTGGGCGCGGTCGTGACGCGGGGCCGCTGGCTGCCGAGCCTGCGCGACCCGGACACCGGCCGCTCGACCCGCGCGGGGTACGAGGACGCGCCGCCGGGCACCGTCGTCGTGCTGGACGGGTCGCTCGCGCTGGGCCGGGGGCTCGACGTCGACCTGGCCGTCCACCTGGCGCTGCGGCCCGCGACGGAGACGCGGAACACGCCGCTCGACGACGCGTGGACCCTCGCGGCGTACGGGCGCTACCGCCGCGAGGCGCAGCCCGAGCGCCGCGCCGATGTCGTCGTGCGGGTGGACCACCCCGACCGCCCCGCGTTGGTGCTGCCGGGTTGACCCGCCGGGCCGGCGGTCAGCCCGTGCAGAGGCAGAACGGGTGGCCGGCGGGGTCGGCGAAGACGCGGAAGGTGTCCTCACCGCCGGGCAGCCGCTGCGCGCCGACGGCGAGGGCCGCGGCCTCCGCCTCGTCCAGCGTCTGCGGGCCGATCTGGAGGTCGAGGTGCAGCTGCTGCGGGTACGCCGGGTCGGGCCAGCGCGGGGCGGCGTAGCCCTCCACCTGCTGGAACAGCAGCGCCCTCTCCCCTCCGAGCATCGCCATCCCCTCGGCGTCGTAGACCACCGGGTCGCCGAGGACGCCGGACCAGAACGCGGCGGCGGCCGAGGCGTCCGGCACGTCGAAGGTGAGGCCCATGATCGTCAGACCGTCGTTGTCGGGCGCGTGGCACAGGTCGAACGGGTGCCCGGCAGGGTCGGCGAGCGTCGTCCACTCCGGGTTCTCGCGCAGCACGGTGGCGCCGAGCCCGACGGCGCGCTGCACGGCGGCCGCGACGTCCGGCACGCGCAGGTCGAGGTGCAGCTGCTGCGGGTGCTCCTGCCCGGGCCACTGCGGCGGCACCAGGTCGGGGGCGGGCTGGAAGGCGAGCGACCAGCCGTCGGGGGTGTTCAGCGTGATCCAGTCCTCGCCGTACCCCTGCTGCTCGACCTCCGCGCCGGTCAGCCGTTGCCAGAAGTCCGCCGCGACCTGCGGTTCGGGGACGTCGAACACCACCGCGTCCAGGGCTGCGACCCGCGTCGTCGTCTCGTCGCTCATGGGACCCAGCGTGCCGCGGACCTCCGACACCCGCAGCGCGCCGGGGCTGTACAGCGCCGCCGGGCGGGGCGATCATGCTGCTCACCGCCGTCGGACGCCCTGGGGGCCGCATGATCGTCGCACCGTTCGGACGCTTCACCGAGGGCCGTGTGCCCGACCCCGGCATCGCTCGGCTGTTCACGCGGGAGAACCGGTGGCAGGCGCGGCTCGACGTCGAGGCGGCGCTCGCGCTCGCGGAGGCCGACGCCGGGCTCATCCCGGCGGAGTCGGCCCGCGCCATCGCACTCACGGCGCGCATCGAGAAGCTCGACGTGCGGCGGGTGCTCGCCGCGACCGCCGAGGCGAGCCACCCGCTGGTGCCGCTCATCGAGGAGTTCGCGCGCGCCGTCGGCTCCAAGCACGGCGGCTGGGTGCACTGGGGCGCGACGACGCAGAACATCACCCAGACGGCGGACGTGCTGGTGCTGCGCGACGCGCACCGGGCGGTGCTGCGCCAGCTGGGCCGCGTGCTGCGGTCGGCGGGCCGCCTCGCGGAGTCGTCCGCGGCGCTGCCGATGGCGGGCCGCACGCACAGCCAGCACGCGGTGCCGGTGACGTTCGGCTTCAAGGTGGCGGTGTGGATCGACCAGCTCGCCGCGCACGCCGACCGGCTGGAGCGGCTCGACGAGCGGCTGTTCTGCGTGCTCATGGGCGGCGCCGCGGGCACGTTCGCGTCGTTCGGCGGCTCGGGCCGGGCGATCGAGGCGGGGGTGGCGCGGCGGCTCGGGCTGCACCCGATGCGCGTGCCGTCCCGGTCGGTCAACGACGGCATCGTGGAGCTCGTGCTGGTGCTGGCGCAGCTCGCGGGCACGATCGGGAAGATCGGCCGGGACGTCTACACGCTGATGCAGCCGGAGTTCGCGGAGGCGTTCGAGCCGGTGCCGGAGGGCACGGTCGGCAGCTCGACCATGCCGCACAAGCGCAACCCCCAGCTCGCCCTCGACATGCAGACGATGTCGGCGGAGCTGCGCGCCCTCGCCGGCCCGGCGCTGGAGTCGATGCTGCACGACCAGGAGGCGAACGGCGCCATGACGGCCCTGCTCGAGGACGTCTCGGCGTCCGCCGCGGTGCTGGCGGGCGACATGCTCGCGCGGCTCGAGGTGGTGATGGACGGCCTGGAGCTCGATCCGGGCCGGATGCGGGCGAACATCCGCCTGTCCGAGGGCATGATCGGCTCGGAGTCCCTCATGCTCGCCCTCGGCGAGAAGATCGGGCGGCAGAAGGCGCACGATGTCGTGTTCACCGTCGCGCAGGCGGCCGCGTCGGACGGGCGCCCGTTCCTCGAGCTGCTGCACGGCGACCCCGTGGTCAGCGAGGCGTTCGACGACGACGAGCTGCGGACCCTCCTCGACCCGGCGGGCTACCTCGGCCTGAGCACCGAGATCGCGCGGGAGCTCGCCGCGTGCGCGGACGAGACCGCGGACCGGCTCGAGGCGCTGCCCGCGCGGATCCCCGTCTCGGTCGGGAGCCAGCGGCCCGGGGAGGGGTGAACCCGGGCGTCGGACGCCGTCCGCGGGGCGTCGGCGGCCGGCCGGTGTCATCGTGGGCAGATGGAACGTGCGCAGAGGGAGCATGGCCAGGCGGGTGCGTCCCGCGGCCGGACGGCACGCCGCGTGACGGCGGCGGCGCTCGCCCTCGCCGCGCTCGCGGTGCTGGGCGCGTGCGCCGCGGGGCCGAACCCGGCCGTCGACACCTCGACGATCAGCGGCGTCGGGCCCTACGGGTTCTGGTGGGGCCTGTGGCAGGGCATGATCCTGCCGATCACGTTCATCGTCTCCCTGTTCACCGACTCCGTGTCGGTGTACGAGGTGCACAACACCGGCAACTGGTACGACGTCGGGTACGTGCTCGGCATCTCGCTGGTCTTCGGCGGCCCGCTCGGCGCCCGCCGGGCCCGCCACTGACGTCGTTCAGCGGCGCCCCTCGGCGACCGCGTGCTCGTGGGCCGCGCGCGCGATGTTGCGCTGCATCCCGCCGAACACGATCCCGTGGAACGGGCTGATCGCCCACCAGTACAGCTGCCCCGGCAGGCCGCGCGGGGAGAAGATCGCGCGCTGCCGGAACACCGGGCTCGGGCCGGGACCCTCCTCGACCGCCAGCTCCAGCCACGCGAGCCCCGGCAGGCGCATCTCGGCGCGCAGCCGGAGCAGCCGCCCGGGCACCACCTTCTCCACGCGCCACCAGTCGAGCGCGTCCCCGGGCTCCAGCCGGTGCGGGTGCCGCCGGCCGCGCCGCAGCCCGGGGCCGCCGAAGAGGCGGTCGAGCACGCCGCGGGCGACCCAGCCGAGGCGCCAGGAGTACCAGCCGTGGGCGCCGCCGATGCCCTCGATCACCGACCACAGCGACTCCGGCGTGGTGTCCACCGCTCGGGCCCGGTCGTCGACGAGCAGGCTGCCTCCGGCCCAGTCCGGGTCGTCGGGCAGCGGGTCGGACGGCGCGCCGCGCGTGGACGCCGAGCTCCAGCTGGTCCGCACGTCGAGGTCACGGATCCGGGCCAGCGCCAGGGCGACCGCGTCGTCGAACCCGACGAGCCCCTCGGGCGGGTCGGGGACGTACCGCGCGATGTCGTGGTCGCGCGCCACGACCTCGTGCACCAGCGAGCCCACCAGGGGGCGGGCGATCGCCGGCGGCACCGGGGTCACCAGCCCGACCCACAGGCTCGCGAGCCGGGGCGTCAGCACGGGCACGGCGCGGATCACGCGGGGCCGCAGCCCCGCGACGGCGGCGTAGCGCTGCATCATCCCGCGGTAGGTCAGCACGTCCGGGCCGCCGATGTCGAAGCCGCGGCTGACGTCGTCGGGGACCTCCGCTGCCCCGACCAGGTAGCGCAGCACGTCGCGGACGGCGATCGGCTGGATGCGGTTGTCGATCCACCGCGGGGCCACCATGACGGGCAGGCGCTCGGTGAGGTAGCGCATCATCTCGAACGACGCGCTCCCGGAGCCCAGGATGACCGCGGCCCGCAGGACGACGGTGGGGACCCGGCCGGCGAGCAGGATCCTCTCCACCTCCCGGCGGGAGCGGAGGTGCGGCGACAGGTCCGCGGTGTCGGGGTAGAGACCGCCCAGGTAGACCACGCGGCGCAGCCCGGCCTCGGCGGCCGCCTCCGCGAACCCGCGGGCCGTGCGGCGGTCGGTGTCGGCGAACCCGTGCCCCGCGCCGAGGGCGTGGATGAGGTAGTAGGCGACCTCGACCCCGTCCAGGGCGCGGCGCAGGTCCTGGTGCGAGCCGGCGTCGCCCGTCACGACGTCGACGGCGTCGGCCCAGGCGCGCGCGGTGAGGCGCTCGGGATGGCGGGCGAGCACGCGGACCCGGTACCCGGCGGCGAGCAGCTCGGGCACGAGCCGCCCGCCGATGTACCCGGTGGCGCCGGTGACCAGCACGAGCGGCGCGTCGGTCGGCACGGGCGTACCTCCTTCTCGGCGGACCCCTCTCGGGTCTCAAGTTGCTAGCCAGGCTAGCAATACTGTGCGCGTGGTGGCAGGGTGGAAGGTGCCGCGGCGCCTCGCCGCGGCGACGTCCGACGTGCGAGGAGGATCCGATGGCGGACGCGACGACCGCTCCGCGGCTGCAGCAGGTCGCGGTGACGGCGAGCCTGCTGGTGTGCGTGGTGGGGTCGATGATCGGCGTCGGGGTCTTCGGCGGCACCCGGGTGTCGGAGGCCGCGGGCGGCGCGCTCGCAGCCGACGCGACCCTGGTGGCCCCGGCGTCCCCCGCGTTCTCGATCTGGACCGTCATCTACCTCGGCCTCGCGGGCTACACGGTGTTCCAGTGGCTCCCCGCGCACGCGGCCGACGACCGGCAGCGGCGGCTGCGGCTCCCGGTCGCGGCGACCATGCTGCTCAACGCGGCCTGGATCCTCGTCGTCCAGGCCGGCGCGCTGTGGTGGAGCGTGCTCGTCATCGCGGTGCTCCTCGCCGTGCTCGCCCGGACGTTCCTGGTCCTGGTGCGGACGCCGGCGAGCGGCGTGGTCGAGCGCGTGCTCGTGGACGGGACGCTCGGCCTCTACCTGGGCTGGGTCTGCGTGGCCACCGTCGCCAACGTGGCGGCGGCCCTCGCGGCCGCGGGGTTCGACGGCGGGGCGGTGGCGGCGGACTGGTGGGCCGTGGGGATCCTCGCGGCGGTCGCCGCCGTCGGCGTCGCGCTCGCGGTGCGGGGGCAGGGACGCATCGCCGTGGCGGCGGCGATCGCCTGGGGCCTGGCGTGGGTGGCCGTCGCGCGGTCCGGGGGCGAGCCCGCCTCGGCACCCGCCGCGGCCAGCGCCGTCGCCGCGGCCGTCGTCGTGCTCGGGGCGGCGGTGGTGCTGCGCCTGCGGGCCGTTCGCGGCCGCGTCGTCGAGGGTGCGTCGTGAGCGGGGTCGACGGCGGCCCCGGGGCCGCCGAGGACCACGTGGTCCTGCTCGACGACGCGGGCGCGCCGCTGGGGGTCGCCCCCCGCGCGACGGTGCACACCCGCGACACCCCGCTGCACCTCGGGTTCTCCTGCTACCTGTTCCGCCCGGACGGGCGGCTCCTGGTCACCCGGCGCGCGCTGTCGAAGCGGACGTGGCCCGGCGTCTGGACCAACTCGTTCTGCGGGCACCCGCGCCGGGGCGAGCCGCTGGCGCAGGCCGTCCTGCGGCACGGCGGGCACGAGCTCGGGCTGGACGTGGCGACCGACGGCGAGCCCGTGCTGCCGTCGTTCCGCTACCGCGCGGTGGACGCGGGCGGCGTCGTCGAGAACGAGATCTGCCCGGTGCTGCTCGCGTCGGTGGACCGCGACCCCGCGCCGAACCCGGACGAGGTCATGGACTGGCGGTGGGTGCGGCCGGGTGACGTCGAGGCGCTCGTCGACCTCGCGCCCTGGGCGGTGAGCCCGTGGATGGTCGAGCAGGTGCCCGAGCTGCGCGCGGCGGGCTGGACCGCGCCGGGCGGCGCGCAGCCAGGCGTCGCGTAGCGGGCGCCGCGGGGATCAGGCGGGCGCGTCGCCGGCCACGGTCCCGGCCGCGTGGTCGGACTCCCGCTCGGCCTCGGCCGCCATGGCCAGCAGGAAGTCCCGCACGGCCGGGCGGGAGCGCGCCGGCACGGCCCGCGCGATCTCGAGCATGCGGGCGTGGACCGGGGCGAGCCGCTCGCGCACCTCGGCGTGCGCGGCGTCGGAGGCGACGACGACGACCGAGCGGCGGTCCGACGGGTGCGGGCGCCGCTCCAGGTGCCCCGAGGCGACCAGGCGGTCGAGCAGCTTCGTGGTCGAGGCGGTGGAGATCGCCAGGTACGCGGCGAGCCCGCGCGGCGTCGCCGGCTCGCCGTGGCCCTCGCACGCGATGACGTGCTGGAGGGCACGGAGGTCGGTGAGGTTCATCTTCATGTCGCGGCCGGCGCGGCGCCGCATCGCCTCGTCGGCACGGCGGAACGCCCGCAGCGCCTCGAGGAGGCTGCGGGCCTCCGCGTCCGACTCCCCGAACCAGTAGGAGCCCCCCGTGGGTGCCTGGGTCACGCGCTCATCCTAGCCACTGCACATCTGGCTAGTATCTTGCTAGGCTAAATACATGCTTGGCGAGGAGGTGGGCCGGATGGAGCGCTCGTCGTGGGCCGGCGACCCGTCGACCGCGGACACCGAGCACATCGAGGACGCCGTCGACCGGCTGTTCGTCACCGGCCCCCGTCCGGAGGACGCCCGGCTGTGGGAGTCCGTGCGCGGCACGAGCCGCGGGGGCAAGCGGCTGCGGCCGCGCCTCCTGCTCGCTGCCTACGACGCGCTCGCACCGGCGGCGCCGCCCGAGCCTCGGGAGGTCGCGCTCGCCGTGGCCGCGGCCCTCGAGCTGCTGCACCACGCCTTCCTGGTGCACGACGACGTCATCGACGAGGCCGACACCCGACGCGGGCGCCCGAACGTCGCCGGGGCGTTCGCGGCCCGGGCGCGGGAGGCGGGCGTCGACGACCGGCGGGCCGAGGGCTACGGCGCCGCGGCGGGCATCCTGGCCGGTGACCTGGCGCTCGCAGGCGCGGTGCGGGCGGTCGCGCTGTGCGGGGCCGCCCCGGCGACCACCGAGCGACTGCTCGACGCCCTCGACGAGACCCTGCACGTCACCGCCGACGGGGAGCTCGCGGACGTCCGGCTGAGCCTCGGGCCGTGCGCCGACCTCGACGAGACGCTCCGCACGGCCGAGCGCAAGACGGCCGCGTACTCGTTCCAGCTCCCGCTGTGGGCCGCGGCGGTCCTCGCGGGCCGGGACGACCTCGAGCCCGACGTCCTGCGCCTGGGGCGTGACCTGGGCCTCGCGTTCCAGCTCCGCGACGACCTCGACGGCGTGTTCGGGGACCCGGAGGTGACCGGCAAGAGCAACGCCTCCGACCTGAGGGAGGGCAAGTGCACCCCGCTGGTGGCGCTCGCCCGCGGCACGTGGGCCTGGGGCGAGCTGAGCGCCGTGCTCGGCGACCCCGACGCCGGGGAGCCGGAGCTGGCGCGGGCCCGCGAGATGCTCGCGGCGTGCGGGGCCCGTGCGGCGGTCGAGACCCTCGTGGCGGACCTCGAGCGCGACGCCCGGGCGCTGGGCCGCGACCTCGGCCTGGACGCGGTGGTGGAGCGTCTCGTCGGGACCGGACCGCACGCGACGAGCGCCGCATGAGCGCCGCGACCGCGCCGGACCGGGCCGTCCCCGACGTCCCCGGCGTCGCGGCGGACGACCCGACGTACGACGCCGCGGCCGTGCGCAGCGCCGCGGTGGTCGTCCGTGCCTACTCGACGTCGTTCGGCTGGGCCTGCCGCCTGCTCGGCGACGACGTGCGAGACCACGTGCGCGGCGTCTACGCGCTGGTCCGGGTGGCCGACGAGATCGTCGACGACCCCCGGCCCGGGCTCTCCGCCGCCGAGCGCGGCGAGCTGCTCGCCGAGCTCGAGCACGAGGTCGCGCGGGCGCGGGCACGCGGGCGCAGCAGCAACCTCGTGGTGCACGCCTTCGCGCGCACCGCGCGCCGGTTCGGCATCGGGGACGACCTCGTGGCGCCGTTCTTCGCGTCGATGCGGGCCGACCTCTCGGTGACCGCGCACGACGAGGCCAGCTTCGCCGCGTACGTGCACGGTTCGGCCGAGGTGGTCGGCCTCATGTGCCTGCGCGTGTTCGTCGCGGGGGACGACGCGGCCTACGACCGCCTGGCCCCGGGCGCGGCACGGCTCGGCGCGGCGTTCCAGAAGGTCAACTTCCTGCGCGACCTGGCTGAGGACGTGGACCTCCGCGGCCGGGCCTACTTCCCGGGGCTGGACGTGGACGCGTTCGGCGACGACGACCGCGACCGGCTCATCGCCGACATCGACGCCGACCTGGCCGCCGCGCGCGTCGCGATCGACGACCTGCCGCGCGGCTCGCGACTCGCGGTGCGGGTGGCGCACGACCTGTTCGCGGAGCTCTCCCGTCGGCTGGCGACCACCCCGGCCGCCACGATCCGGCAGGAGCGGGTGAGGGTCCCGGGTCCGGTCAAGGCGCGGCTGGTGGCCGGGGCCCTTGCGGGGGAGGTGCTCCGGTGAGGGTGGTCGTGGTCGGTGCGGGGATCGCGGGGCTGGCGACGGCCGGGCTGCTCGCGCGCGACGGGCACGAGGTCGAGGTGCTCGAGCGGCACGCCGCACCGGGCGGGCGCGCGGGCTCCTGGGAGCGCGCCGGCTTCCGCTTCGACACGGGCCCGTCCTGGTACCTCATGCCCGAGGTCTTCGACCACTGGTTCCGGCTCATGGGCTCGAGCGCCGACCGCGAGCTGGACCTCGTCGGGCTCGACCCGGCCTACCGCGTCTTCTTCGAGGGGCACGACGACGCGCTCGACGTCTCGCCCGACCGGGCCGCCAACGTCGCGACGTTCGAGGCGGTCGAGCCCGGCGCGGGGGAGCGTCTGGAGCGGTACCTGGACTCCGCGCACGACACGTACGACCTGGCGCTGCGGCACTTCCTGTACACGACGTTCGCCTCCTGGCGGCCGTTCGCCCATCCCGACGTCGCGAAGCGGTGGCACCGGCTCGCCCCGCTGCTGGGCGCGTCGCTCGGCTCCCGGGTGGCCGCGTCGTTCCAGGACGTGCGGCTGCGCCAGGTGCTGGGGTACCCCGCGGTCTTCCTCGGCTCGTCGCCCGACCGGGCGCCGAGCCTGTACCACCTGATGAGCGCCCTGGACCTCGACGGCGGCGTGCGATACCCGCAGGGGGGATTCGCGCGCGTGGTCGACGCGGTCGCCGGGCTCGCGGTGGGCGCGGGGGTCACCCTGCGCACCCGCGCGCGGGCGACCGCGATCACGACCACGGCCGTCGGGAACGGCCCGGGGGCGGCACGGACCCGGATCCCCGTCCCCGGGTCCCGCCGTCCCCGGGCTGCGGTCACCGGGGTGCGCTGGGTGGACGCCGCCGGGGACGAGCACCACGCGCCCGCCGACGTCGTCGTCACCGCGGCCGACCTGCACCACGTGGAGCAGGACCTGCTGCCGCCCGACCTGCGCGACCGGTCGCCGTCGTGGTGGGCCCGGCGCGACCCGGGGCCGGGCGGCGTCCTGGTGATGCTGGGCGTGCGCGGCCGCGTGCCGCAGCTCGCGCACCACTCGCTGTTCTTCACCGCGGACTGGCGGGAGAACTTCGGCGCCATCGCCGAGGGGCGCGTGCCCGACCCGGCGTCGCTGTACGTGTGCGCGCCGTCCCGCACGGACCCGACCGTGGCCCCGCCCGGGCACGAGAACCTCTTCCTGCTCGTGCCCGTGCCGGCCGACCCGGGCCTCGGCCGCGGCGGCGAGGACGGCGGGGGCGACGCCGCCGTCGAGGCGGTCGCGGACGCCGCGATCGACCGCGTCGCCGCGTGGGCGGGCGTGCCCGACCTGCGCGAGCGCGTCGTGGTGCGCCGGACCGTGGGGCCGGGCGACTTCGCGGCCGACCTGTCGTCGTGGTCCGGCGGCATGCTCGGCCCGGCGCACACCCTGCGCCAGAGCGCGATGTTCCGGGCGGGCAACCGCTCGCGGCGCGTCGCGGGGCTGCTCCACGCCGGCGGGTCGACGATCCCCGGCGTCGGGCTGCCGATGTGCCTCATCAGCGCGGAGCTCGCCGTGAAGCGGGTGCGCGGCGACACGACCGCCCGCCCGCTCCCCGAACCCTGTCCGGCCCTCGCGTCCCAGGAGTGATCGCCCTGCACTGGACCTCCTTCGTCTACCTCGCGCTGCTGCTCGGCGCGCTGGCCTCGATGGCCCTCGTGGACCGGCGCGCGCGGCTCGTCCTCTGGTCCGCGCACCCCGGCCGCGGCGCCGCCGTCCTCGCCGTCGGCACCCTGGTGTTCCTCGGGTGGGACCTCGTGGCGATCGCGGCGGGCTTCTACTCCCGCGGAGGCGCCGCCATGACCGGCGTCGAGCTCGCGCCGCACCTGCCGCTCGAGGAGCTCTTCTTCATCCTGTTCCTCTGCTATTTCACGCTGGTGCTGCACGGGCTCCTGCGGCGCACGCTCGCCGGACGCCTCGCCCGGGGCGCGCGATGACGTACGCGGGGCTCGCGGTCGGTGCCGTCGCCGGCGCGCTGGTGGTCGCGCTGGTCGTCGCGCGGGTGCGCCGCCTCGGGCGCCGGTGGTGGGCGGCGACGGCGCTCGCCGCCGTCGTGCTCGTGGCGCTCACCGTCGTCTTCGACAGCCTCATGATCGCCGCCGACCTGTTCCGGTACGACGACGCGGCGCTCGTGGGCGTGCGGCTGTGGCTCACGCCGGTGGAGGACCTCGCGTGGCCCGTCGTGGCCGCGCTGCTGCTGCCCGCCCTGTGGGCGCTGGTGGGCGACGACGGGCGCGGGGAGGTCGACGCATGACGGCGCCCGCGAGAGGGGGACAGACGACGGGGCCGGCGGCCGCGCTGCGCCAGGTCGTCGGGTCGTCCCGCCCCGTGAGCTGGATCAACACGGCGTACCCGTTCGCCGCGGCGTACCTGCTGGCGGGCGGGGCCGGCCGGGTGGGCGTCGCGGAGCTCGTCGTCGGCGCGCTCTACTTCCTCGTCCCGTACAACCTGCTGATGTACGGGCTCAACGACGTCTGGGACTACGAGTCGGACCTGCGCAACCCGCGCAAGGGCGGGATCGAGGGCGTCGTGCTGTCGCGGCGGTGGCACCGCCTCACGGTGCGCTCCGCCGTCCTGAGCAACGTCCCGTTCCTCGTCTACCTGGTCGTGGTCGGGTCGGCCGCCTCCACCGCGGTGCTCGCCGTGAGCGTCTTCGCCGTGGTCGCGTACTCCGCGCCGGGGCTGCGGTTCAAGGAACGGCCGGTGCTGGACTCGGCGACGTCGAGCACCCATTTCGTCAGCCCCGCCGTCTTCGGCCTGGCGCTGGCGGGCGGCACCCTCACCGGGCCGGTGGTCGGGGTGCTCGCGGCGTTCTTCCTGTGGGGCATGGCGTCCCAGGCGTTCGGCGCGGTGCAGGACGTCGAGGCGGACCGCGCCGCCGGGATCGGCTCGGTGGCCACGTGGCTCGGCGCGGCGCGCACCGTGCGCGGGGCGATGGTGGCCTACGCCGCGGCCGGCGTCGTGTTGGTCCTGGCGGGCCGGCCCGCGGCGCTCGCCGCCGTCCTCGTCGTGCCCTACGTGGTGAGCGTCGCGCCGTACCGGAACCTGCCCGACGACCGCTGCGAGGAGGCGCACGCCGGGTGGCGGCGGTTCCTGTGGCTCAACCTCGTCACCGGGTTCCTGGTGACGCAGCTGCTCATCGCCGTCAGCCTGGGCTGGCTCTGACCCCGGCCCGGAGGCTGTCGGGGCTCGGGATCGGGCTCGGGGTCAGCCCCGCTCCCAGTCCTCGCGTGCGCCGGGGACGACGGTGAAGAGCGGGTGCGCACGGACGCGCTCGGCCTCCTCGAGCGCCGGCGCGAGGCCGGGGGTGCGGACGCGGAGCTTGGCGGCCAGGTGCGCCCGTTCGAACTCCAGCTGCCCGTCCGTCACCGGGATCCGCGGCACCGGCGGGCGGCCGGCGTGGGGTGCGTCGAGGATCCGGCCGCGGTCGAAGGAGTACGTGCGGGCGGACGCCTCGGCCGCGATCCCCTCGAGGTAGGCCCCGACGGAGGCGAGCGGGTCGGGGGTGGCGCGGAACCGGGCGAGCTGCGGATGGTCGCGGTAGCCCTTCGTGCGCCCGGCGAGCACCGCCTGGGCGAGCAGGGCCTCGCGCCAGCAGGCCGTCAGCCCCTGCCGGTCGAGGTAGTCGGGGGCGAGGGACCAGAGGCGCACCGGGTCATCGTGACACGCGCACCCACCGCACGAGCAGCCCGACGCCGAGCACCCGGCGCCTCCGGCGCCCCGCCGGTCAGCCGGCGGTCGCGACGACGGCGAACTGCGGGCCGTCGGGGTCGAACGGGGCGCCGGACAGGTCGCCCAGCACGTCGACGGTGCGGAGCCCGGCGGCGGACAGCTCGCGGGTCAGCTCCTCGGGGTCGAAGTACCGGACCCAGTTGCAGAAGGTGCGCGTCCGCTCGGCCTCGACGACGTCGTACCGGTCCAGGGAGACGCGCTCCTCGTCGTACCGGTGCGTGGTGCGGAACCCGAAGTACGGGTCCGCCGACCAGAAGCCGTCCATGAGGTCGGGCGCGAAGACCGTCTCCTCCCGGACCGCGGCGAACGCCGGCAGGTGGTCGACGTCGAGCACGAAGGACCCGCCGGGGGCGAGGTGGTCGCGCACCGTGCCCAGCAGCGCCCGCCGCTGCTCCGGCGGCAGGGCGCCGTAGTCGCGCATGATCAGCAGGACGAGGTCGTAGCGGACGTCCTCCCGGTAGGCGAGGTAGTCCTGGTGCAGGTAGCGGACCGGGAGCCCCTCGGCGCGGGCGAGCGCGCGGGCGTGGTCGAGCGACCGCGTCGGCAGGTCGAGGCCCGTGACCGCCGCGCCGGTGCGGGCGAGCGGCGTCGTGTAGAGGCCGGGGCCGCAGCCGAGGTCGGCCACCGACGTGCCCTCGCCGACGTCGAAGCGGTCGACCAGCCACGCCAGCACGCGCTCCCGGAGCTCGGTCCGGTAGGTCGAGAGGTCGACGTCGGGGTCGAGGTGCGCGGCGAGCATGCGCGCGGAGATGTGGGGGTCGGTCCACAGGTCGGGGGTCGTGAGCGTCGCGTAGAGGGCGGGGCGGGTGGTGACGGCCGACAGCTGGCCGAACAGGTCGGGCACGGGGCTCCTGCGGGACGGGGGGCGGATCCGGCCACGCTAGCCGCCCGCCCGTCACGGGGGCGACGGAAATCAGGGTCTTGCGGGGCGGCTGAACACGTGTTTAGTCTGTTGAACATGCGTTCAGTCGATGTCGCGCCGGAGGTCCCTGCCGAGGACCGCGGGCCGCTCGTGCCGGAACCCGACGGCAGCACGCGCGGCCGGATCCTCGACGTCGCGATGCGCCGGTTCGCCCGGTCCGGGTTCGGCGCGTCCGTCCGGACCATCGCGTCCGACGCCGGGGTCAGCGCGGCGCTCGTCATCCACCACTTCGGCTCCAAGGACAAGCTGCACGCCGCGTGCGACGAGTACGTGCTCGCGTGGATCCGCGACGTCAAGCGCGACTCGATCGGCCGCGCCGCGGGCGGCAGTCTGCTGCAGGTGCTCGCCGCGGCGGACCAGTACGCGCCGCTCGTGGGCTACGTGCTGCGCTCGCTGCAGGTGGGCGGCGCGGTGGGCCGCGAGTTCACCGAGCACATGATCGCCGACGCCGAGGTGTACACGTCCGAGGCGGTGCGCGACGGCGTCGTGCGGCCCAGCCGGGACGAGGCGGCGCGGGTGCGCTACCTCGTCTACTCCTCCCTCGGCGCGATGCTGCTGTCCGTCACGCTCGACCCGCCGCAGGACGCCTCCGACGTCACCGCGGCCATGCGCCGCTTCATGGACGAGCTGTACCTGCCGATGCTCGAGCTCTTCACCGAGGGCTTCCTCACCACCCGTCGCATGCTCGACGACTACCTCCTGTACGTGCCGGACCCGCCGCCCGGGGCGCAGGCCCCCACCGACGGAACCCCCCACCACGACGAAGAGGAACCATGACCACCACGGCTGCAACCACCACCGGCCCGCGGGCCGCGAGCGCGGTCGAGATCCACGACCTGCGCAAGTCCTTCGGCTCCGTCCAGGCCCTCGACGGGCTGGACCTGACCGTCGAGGCCGGCCAGGTGGCCGGCTTCCTCGGCCCGAACGGCGCCGGGAAGTCCACCACCATCCGCGTGCTGCTCGGCCTGCTGCGCGCCGACTCCGGCAGCGCCCGGCTGCTCGGCGGCGACCCCTGGCGCGACGCCGTCGCGCTGCACCGCCGTCTGGCGTACGTGCCGGGCGACGTGTCGCTGTGGCCGAACCTCACCGGCGGCGAGGCCATCGACTACCTCGCCCGCCTGCGCGGGAAGCCCGACAAGAAGCGCAAGGCCGAGCTGCTGGAGCGGTTCGAGCTCGACCCCACCAAGAAGGCCCGCACCTACTCCAAGGGCAACCGGCAGAAGGTCGCGCTCGTCGCGGCGTTCGTCTCCCAGGTCGACCTGCTCGTGCTCGACGAGCCCACCTCCGGCCTCGACCCGCTCATGGAGGCCGTGTTCACCGAGCACGTGCGGGAGGCCAAGGCCGCCGGCACCTCCGTGCTGCTGTCGAGCCACATCCTCAGCGAGGTCGAGAAGGTCTGCGACACCGTGACGATCATCCGCGGCGGCCGCTCCGTGGAGTCCGGCACCCTCGACGACCTGCGCCACCTCACGCGCTCGGCCGTCACCGCCGTCGTCGACGGCGACCCGGCCCCGATCGGGGCGATGGCCGGGGTGCACGACCTCGCCACCAGCGAGAACGGTGTCGGCACGCGCGTGACGTTCGACGTCGACAACTCGGAGATGGGGCGTGTCCTGCCCGCCGTCTCCGCCCTCGGCGTGCACTCCTTCACCGCGCAGCCGCCGTCGCTCGAAGAGCTGTTCATGCGGCACTACGGCGACGAGCTCGCCGCCGACGGCGTGCAGGTCGAGGGCGCCACCAGCAAGGCGGGCGCGCGATGAGTGCCGTCACCGCCGCGCCGCCGCTCCGCGCGGGTTCCACGCGCTCCGGCGGCACCACGCTGACGGGCACGTGGAGCCTGGTGCGGTTCATCCTGCGCCGCGACCGCGTGCGCCTGCTCGTGTGGTCCCTCGCGATCCCGGCGCTGTACCTCGCCTCGCTCGGCGAGTACACGGCGATGGCGGACGACCCGGCCGGCATGCAGGCGCGGGCCGCGCTGGTGCAGACGCCCGCCATGGTGTCGATGACCGGGCCGGGGTACGGCACCGACGACTACACCGTCGGCGCGGCGGTCTCGAACGAGCTCGTGCTGTGGATGGTGCTGGCGCTCGCGGTCATGAGCATCTTGCAGGTGGTGCGCCACACGCGCGCCGAGGAGGAGTCGAGCCGGTCGGAGCTGGTGCGCGCGGCCGCCGTCGGGCGGCACGCGTCGGTCGCGTCGGCGCTGATCGTGGTGCTGCTGGTCAACCTGGTGGTCGCAGCGCTGTCGTCCGCGGTGCTGGTCGGGAGCGGGCTGGAGGCCACGGACTCGGTGGCGATGTCGCTCGGCGTCGCGATGAGCGCCATGACGTTCGGCGCGATCGCGCTGGTCGCGGCGCAGGTGACGGAGCACTCCCGCGGCGCCACGGGGCTGTCGATGGCGGCGCTCGGCGCGGCGTTCACGCTGCGCACCATCGGCGACATGCAGGAGCAGCACGGCAGCTGGGTCTCGTGGCTGTCCCCGATCGCGTGGGCGCAGCAGATGCGCGCCTACGTGGACCTGCGCTGGTGGCCCGCCGCCCTCGGCGCCGTCGCCATCGTGCTGCTGCTGGTCGTGGCGGCGTCGCTCGCCTCGCGCCGGGACTTCGGCGCCGGGCTGGTGCCCGACCGCCCCGGCCGCGCCGACGCCCTGCCGAGCCTGCGGACGCCGTCCGCGCTCGTGTGGGTGCAGCAGCGCATGGCCCTCCTGTGGACGACGCTCGGGCTGGCGTTCATGTGGTTCGCCACCGGCACGATCGTCAACCAGGTCGGGTCGATGACCGAGTCGCTCGCCGACAACCCGGTGTACGCGAGCGTCCTCGGCAGCGGCGAGGTGACCCAGGCCTTCGTCGGCATCATCACGCTGTACGCCGCGCTCGGCGCGGCCGCGTACGGCATCGTCGCCGCCCTGCGGGTCAGGTCGGAGGAGGACGCCGGACGCGCGGAGTACGCGCTCGCGACGCCGGTCTCCCGGGGCCGGTGGCTCGGGGCGAACCTCGCCGTGACGTCCCTCGGCACCCTGGTGGTGCTGGTGACGGGCGTCCTCGCGCTGGCCGGCGGCGCGGCCGTGGCGGGCACCGACGAGGTGACGTTCGGCCAGGTCGCCGAGGCGGGGCTGCTGTACCTGCCGGCGCTCGCCGTCTTCGTCGGGCTCGCGGCGGCGCTGTTCGCCTGGGTCCCCCGGGCGACGTCCCTGGTCTGGCTGCTGCTGGAGTACACGATCGTCGTCTCCCTGTTCGCCGACCTGCTCCACCTGCCCGACTGGGCGCGGAGGATCTCGCCGTTCTGGTGGGTGCCCGACCCGCTCACCGGCGACGTCGACGGGGTGCACGTGGCCGGGCTCTGCGCCGTCGCGCTCGTGCTGTTCGTGCTGGCGTTCGCCGGCTTCCGCCGTCGGGACGTCGCCACGAAGTAGCGCCCCGCCCCGCGAGTCGTCAGGCTCTGCGCGCCGTATACCGGGCGCTGGTCCTGACAACTCGCGGGGGCGGGTTAGCGTGGTCGGCCGTGAGCACCCCCACGGATCCCGGCACGACGGCGAGCGACCAGCCCGGCGCCGGCCACGACACCCAGCTCGCGCACGGCCTGCGCACCCGCCACCTGACGATGATGGGGCTCGGGTCCGCGATCGGGGCGGGCCTGTTCCTCGGCGCCGGCGTCGGCGTCGCGACCGCGGGCCCCGCCGTCCTCGTCAGCTACGCCATCGCGGGGGCGCTCGTCGTCCTCGTGATGCGCATGCTCGCGGAGATGGCGTCCGCGCTGCCCGCCTCCGGCTCGTTCTCCGTCTACGCGGAGGCGGCGCTGGGCCGATGGGCCGGCTTCCTGCTGGGCTGGCTGTACTGGTTCACGCTGATCATGGTGCTCGGCGTCGAGGTGACGGGCGTCGCGGGCATCGTCAGCGGCTGGTGGCCGGACGTGCCGCAGTGGGTCGTGGCCGCCGTGGTCGTGCTGGTGCTGGGCGGCATCAACCTCGTGGGCGTGCGGCAGTTCGGCGAGTCGGAGTTCTGGTTCGCGGCGATCAAGGTGGCCGCCATCCTCGCCTTCCTCGTGGTGGGCGTGCTGATCGTGGTCGGCGTCATCCCGGTGTCCGGCAGCGTGCTGGGCGACTGGGCCGCGCACGGCGGGTTCGCCCCCGCCGGCTGGGCGGGCATCGCGGCGGGCCTGCTCACCGTCGTCTTCGCGTTCGGCGGCATCGAGATCGTCGCGATCGCGGCGGCCGAGGCGCGCGACCCGCGCACCGCGGTGGCCCGCGCCACCCGCACCATCGTGTGGCGCATCCTGCTGTTCTACGTGGGCTCGGTGGCGATCATCGTCGCGCTCATCGCCTGGGACGACGCCGCGCGGCTGGCCTCGCCGTTCGTGTCCGTGCTGCAGATGGCCGGGTTCGAGGGCGGCGCGCGGCTCATGGAGGTCGTGGTGGTGCTGGCGCTGCTCAGCGCGTTCAACGCCAACGTGTACGGCACGTCGCGGATGCTCTTCTCCCTCGGGCAGCGCGACGACGCGCCCCCCGCCACCACCCGGGTCTCGCGTCGCGAGGTGCCGTGGGTGGCCGTGCTCGTGTCCGTGTTCTTCGGCGTCGTCGCCGTGGGGCTCAACTGGCTGCTGCCCGCGCAGATCCTCACGATCCTGCTCAACGCCGTCGGCTCCGCGCTGTTCGTGGTGTGGCTGCTCATCACCGTGTCGCAGCTGCGCCTGCGCCCGCGCCTCGAGGCCGACGCCGCGCGGTCGGGCGAGCCCATGCGGCTGCGCATGTGGGGCTACCCGTACCTCACGTGGGTCACGCTCGCGGGTCTCGTCGCGCTCGCCGGGCTCATGCTCTCCGACCCGGCGGCGCGCGCCCAGCTCGCCGCCACGGGCGGCCTGGTCGTCGTGATCCTCGCGGTCTACGCCGTCATGCGCCGGGTGCGCGCCGCTCGCTAGCACCGTCGGGGGCGGCGTCCGGCTTCGCCGGCCGGATCGTGGGCACGTCGCCGACGATCGGGATCGGGCGGCGGTGGAACGGGAACCCGTACCGGGTGACGAGGCCGGCGAGCGTCGTGACGCGGTTGCGCGGGCCGACGAGCGACATGATGTGCACGAACAGCCAGACCAGCCAGGCGAGGCCGCCCGTGAGCCGCAGCATCTTCGACGTCACGGGCAGGGTGATCTCGGCGATCGCGGCGCGGCGGCCGATGACCGCCATCGTGCCCTTGTCGTGGTAGCTCAGCGGCTCGGTGGCCCGGCCCTCGAGGAGCGCGAGGATGTTGCGCGCCACCTGCTGCCCGCCCTGGATGGCCGGTTGCGCCAGCTGCGGCAGCCAGTCGGGCGTCTCGGCGATGTCGCCGATCGCGAACACGCCGGGCCGCCCCTCGACCTGCAGGTCCGGGCCGACGGCGACGCGCCCGCCCTTCCGGCGGGGCAGGTCCCAGTCGTCCACCTCGGGGTGCGGTCCCACGCCGGCCGACCACACCGTGAGGTCGGCGCGGATGCGGGTGCCGTCGGTGAGCACGACGGCGTCGGGCAGCACCTCCGCGACGCCCGCCCCCAGGTGCAGCTTCACCCCGCGGTGGCCCAGCTCCTGCGCGGCGTACTCGCGCAGGCTCGGGTGGAACGCCTTGAGCAGCTCGCCGCCGCGCTGCACGACCGTGATCTCGAACGCGTCGCCGTGGATCTCGGGGTAGGCGGGTGCGAGCCCGGCGGTGCGCAGCTCCGCGAGCGCCCCCGCGACCTCGACCCCCGTGGCGCCGCCGCCCACCACGACGACGCGCAGGCCGTCGTCGGACCCCGGGGTGAACGCGGAGCGCTCCAGCCGGATGAAGAGCTGGTCGCGGATCCGCAGGGCCTGCGAGCGCGAGTACATGCCGAACGCGTTCTCCTTGGCACCCGGGGTGTCGAAGAAGTTCACGGTGACGCCGTTGGCGAGCACCAGGTGGTCGAAGGAGATCGTCTCGTCGTTGGCGAGCCGGATGGTGCGCGCGTCGTGGTCGACGCCGACCAGGTGCTCGTGCAGCACCCGCAGGTTCTTCTGCTTCAGTCGCAGCCCGCGGAGCCAGTAGGTGACGTCGCCCGGGTTCAGCCCCCCGGTGGCGACCTGGTACAGCAAGGGCTGGAACGTGTTGTAGACGCGTCGCTCGACGAGCGTGACCCGCACCGGCGCCTTCGCGAGCGCCTTCACCACCGCGAGACCGCCGAACCCTCCGCCGACGACCACGACATGGGGGAGGTTCTCGGTGCGTTCGCTCACGGGGACCACGGTAGGTGACCTGAGAGAATGCTGCCGTGCCCGAGCTCCTCGCCGTCTGCCGCGTGTTCGCCCTCCTGCCCGACGCCGGGACGGTGGGCGTCACCGCCATCGACAAGCGCCCCGTGGAGGGGCGGGTCAAGGCCCGCCCGTACGGGCTGTACGCGGACGTGCAGGCGGACCGCGCCAACCACGGCGGCCTGGACCAGGCGGTGTACGCGTACGCCCAGGAGGACGCCGACTGGTGGGGCGCGCAGCTGGGCTACGAGGTCACTCCGGGGCTGTTCGGGGAGAACCTGCGCACCCGCGGGCTCGAGGTGAGCGGGGCCGTCGTCGGCGAGCGGTGGCGCGTGGGCACGGCGCTCCTCGAGGCGACGGTGCCGCGCACCCCGTGCCAGACGTTCGCCCGCCGCCTCGACTCGCCGCCGCGCTGGGTGCGCCGGTTCACGCAGGCGAACCGGACCGGCGCGTACCTGCGGGTCGTGGAGAACGGCGACCTGGGCGCGGGCGACGAGGTCGAGGTGGTGCACCGGCCGTCGCACGGCGTGACGCTCGCGGACTGGTTCGGGGCGTTCAACCGGCTCGACGGCGCGCCCGTGCTCGCCGACGTCGCGAAGGCCCTGGTCGTGGCCCACGACGGCGGCGAGCTGCGCCTCAGCGACGAGCTGCGGGAGCGGGCCGAGAAGTCCCTGGGTCGCTGACCCCGGGGGCGCCCTCGACGGCGTCGCCGACCCCGTACCGGTGGCCCGCGTAGCCCCAGACCGCGAGGGCGAGCGTGGGCCCCCAGAACCACGCGGGGAAGTACAGGGCGCCCGTGGCGCCCATCAGGAGGAGCATCGGGACGGCGGCGCCGCAGAGCATGACGGCGACGATCCCGCCGGGCACGATGGCGGCGGCCGGCGGCACCGGGCGTCCTGCGCGGCGGCCGAACCAGCGCGGCAGCCGCTCGCCCCACGGCAGGATCAGGCCGAGCGTGAGCACGATGCCGAGCCAGGCGCCGGACGAGAGCGACAGGCCCTGGATCTTCACCGCCAGCGTCAGCTCCTCGCCGTTGCCGAGCTGCGGCCACGGGGTCAGCCAGCTGGCGCGGGCGAGCGCGTAGGGCAGCGGCCCGAGCGCCGCGAGGATCGTGAACAGCTTCCGGTGCCGGGTGACCCAGGCGGTGGCGGTCCGCAGCGACCCGCGCCGCCAGGCGCGCACGGCGACGAGGCCGCCCCAGGCGGCCGCCGTGGCGAGAGGCAGCAGAACCGCGGGCAGGGCCCACGGCTCGCGCGCGAGCCCTGTCGAGACCGCGCCGACCCAGGTGGCGAACGCGTCGCGGCCGACGACGACGCCGACGACGGCGAGCACCGCCACGGCGGCGAGGGGCAACCGCCACGCGGGGCGGTTGCGGAACACCTGGACGCCCGCCCAGACGGCGAGGACGGGGACCGCGAACGACACGAGGTAGCCGGCGGCGGGGAGCGTGCCCGACCCCTGGGCCAGCAGGCCGAACAGGACGACCTCACCGGCGCCGACCGGCGCGACGAGGCGCCCGGCGGCGCGGGCGGTGGGGCGGGCGAGCGCGGCCGCGGCGGTCACGACGCCGAGCAGCGCGGCCGCGAGCAGGACCAGGACGAGCGACGCCGCGGGCACCAGCCCGGCGGCGAGCATGCGCCCGTCCTCGAGCAGGGGGTCGAGGTCCGGCCGGGCGACGAACCACCCGAGCATGGCCGCCGTGGCGGCGGACGCGACGAGCGCGGCGGCGGCGAGCCGGCGGTCCGGCGGCCGCGCCTCGACGGCGTGCGGGGCGCTGCCGGGGCCGGCGTCGCGCCGGGGGACTTCTCTGGGGACGGACGTGCTGGTCATCGTGCTGCCTCCGGTCGGTCGGTGGGTGTGCTCCCACGCTCGCGCCGGGGGTGGCGGGTGGCCTCCCCCGTGCGGGGGAAGCGCGTCCCCCGCGCACGGGAACCGGCGGGCGGCCGACGGCCGTGATCGCCGGCAGAAGACGGCCTGCGAAGGCTCGCGGCGGGCGGCGGGTGACCATGGCCCGTCCCTCGGACCGGCGGGGGCGTGGTTGCTGCCCGGCCGGTCGTCGGACGCGCGATGAACCTCTTGTGGTGTCAGTCGATCCTCGCTAGAGTCGAACACATGTTCGAAGACGACGGAGCTCACGCCGCGCCGCCCGCGGCCGACCCCCGTGGTTCTCGGACGCCCGGCTCCGGTGCGGCCTGTGCCCAGGCCGCACCGGAGCGACGCACGTCGCGCGCGCCGCACGTCACGGC